>DATIYR010000264.1:0-10264 GCA_035517535.1 Terriglobales bacterium | reverse complement strand
TTCAGTAACGCAAGGCCAGCACTGCGAGATTCAGCCGCCTCTTTGGTCGAAACACTACGGGAAGATCCGTTCGTACGGATCATTCCGCAAACATTTGAGCAATTTGAAAGCGCCCTGCAGCTTTACCGGCAAGCGACAGATAAAAGCTGGAGCTTAACCGACTGCGCCAGTTTCAACATCATGGAGGACGAGCATATTCGCGCTGCGCTCACTCACGACAGGCGCTTCGCTCAGGCGGGTTACGAAGCACTCCTTCGGTAGCCAGCTACTTATTCGTCGCTCCCTCGATCTCCAGCATGATGGGTTGCAGTTCACTGACGACCTGCGGGTTTGCTTTCGAGAGGTCGTTCATAATCTTCTCGCGTGCGGAAAGGATATCCGTAAGCATGGCGCGCGCGCTTACATCCGAGGTTGTAGCGGCGAGCTGATGCACTTGGTTGAAGAATTGATTTGCGTATCCGGTGGCAGTTCCGTAATTCAACTGAGTTGCCGAAACGTATGTTAGCGTCGCCACCCGTCGGGTCTCCGCTAGCTGAACCGCGGCATTACAAGCCTTCACCTGCCGCCGAAGATCGCGGGCTTTTATAAATTGCGGAATAAACCCGACCAGCAGGCCTGCCAGAAACAAAATCAACGCAATCGTCAGACGTCGCATGAGATGTCCTTTGCGTGAGAGTGGACCGCCCCCAACTAGCTTTCGTGCCCTGCGCGATGCTGGTAGGCGCGGCAGGACTCGAACCTGCAACCCTCGGATTAGAAATCCGATGCTCTATCCGTTTGAGCTACGCGCCCCTGGTGATCGCAAACGACTTACCCCAAGTGCTGCGCCGATTCTAGCCGATTTATTCCTGATTGTGCTGCTTGCGTCCGACTGATGAACATTCGTCAGAACCACTGCGTGGCATCCGGCGACTTTCGCCTGAGCTGCCGAGCTTGCCAGATTTGTTGAACAACAGGTGTGTTGAACAAGCGGGGAGAAGGACTCGGCCTGAGTTTACTGTCTCGAAATAACAATACGGATAAGCGCGGCAGCACACGAATTCTTCGCAACCTCAGCTTTCTTGGCCAGCATCTGAAACCGAAATTATGGGTACCCTTCGTGGGCCCTCCTAGTTCTCCTCGCAGCAATTCTCGTTGTTAGGGAACTCTTCGTAAACGTACGATCCAGCCCAACTAATCAGGAGAAGCAAATGATTCACGCGAGTCTAAAACTACGTGTCACCACAATTATCGCTCTGTTGTCGTTTTGCACTTTAACGTTTGCTGCCACGGGCGCCTTTGCCCAGCCGCCTCACAGAGGGACCCACAGCGTTAGTTCGTTTGTGCAGGGCAACGACGCCGCAACAACGGGTAGCACAACACCAGATGTGTTCAGTGGCGTTGTGACCATTACAGGTTTCACTAACAACGGGAATCAGCTAATCGCTAATGGCGTCTTGAATGGCACGCTGATCAAAGATGGAACGCCAAATACCATCGCGAATGAAGCAGTATCGTTCCCGGTTGCTGGTATCGACCCGAACTGCCAACTCCTGAATCTTGTACTCGCGCCATTGGACGTGAATCTTCTCGGGCTTACGATTCACTTGAATCAGGTGGTACTTAACATCACCGCGGTACCGGGTGCTGGCAATCTTCTTGGGAACCTGCTCTGCGATGTCGCTAATCTGCTGAACAGCGGCGGCGCGCTGAGTACGCTTCTGACGCAGTTGAACACTCTGCTGAATCAGATCCTGTCCGCGTTGTGAGGAAAAGGGGCCGCAAAGGCCCCATCCTCATACTTCCTGTTCGAAAATTCGGAGTGTCGCACGGTGCCGCGAATCGACTATCGCAGGGTCGGTTTGCAGCGTTACCATCATCGCAGGACTGCCACGGTGAACGTCGACGATTTCCGAAGAATCGCATTGAGTTTGAACGGAGCGGAAGAGAGCTCTCATATGGGTCAGCCTGATTTCCGCGTCGGTGGCAGAATTTTTGCCACCCTGGCTTCTGCTTCTCAGGGCTATGGAAATCTCATGTTGACAGCAGAGCAGCAGGCGGCATTCGTGGAGGAACTTCCGGATGTTTTCCTCCCAGTGGCAGGCGGTTGGGGCAAGACGGGCGCAACCCACATTCGATTGGCCGTCGCGAGCGAGGACGTTCTTGCGGGCGCACTACGGACTGCCTGGAAATTGCGTGTGGATAAGAATACAAAGTCCGGAGGCAAGTCGAGAAGCAACTTCGGAACAAAGAAGCGAACGCTTCGATCTCGTACTGGTTCGTCGAACCGGCGGAAGTGATTGGCGCAAACGAGAATACCCGAATTTCTCGGCTCCGGACGGGTGAGAACACCACAAATCCGGGTTCTTGCGTCTAAATATTGGTAGCATTCAAAAAGCATGCCTGTCAGAAAGTCTGCCGCAGAAACAGGAACTAAGTCAGACGTGGCTTTTGCGGAACTCTACGCGAAAAGCCGCGCTGCGGAGTTCGACATGGCTTTCGGTGAGTTCGTGGCGACGGTTGACGAACTGGCCAGGAAGAATGTTCCTGACGCTTCCGGGCGTGAGAAGCAGGAATTCTGCTCCAGGCTACACATCGAAGATTTAGTCCTGGCGCGGGCATGTGCGCATGGAAACCAGCGCGCCTGGGAGCTTTTCATGGGCCAGTTCCGCGAGAAGCTCTACGACGCTGCCCGGCAGATTACGCGCGATGATTCGACCGGGCGCGAGCTTGCCGATTCGGTCTACGCTGACCTTTACGGAACGCAAACGCGAGCCGGGCAGAGGGTTTCAAAACTTTCTTCTTACGGCGGGCGCGGCTCCCTGGCCGGCTGGCTACGCACCGTACTGGCGCAGGAATACATCAATCACTACCGCAAGCAGCGGCGTCTGGTGAGCCTCGACCGCGAGTGCGAGGAGGGCGCGCAGTTCCCTACTGCCGCAGCTGAGGCGGTTACGGCGCTTGACGAGCGGTTGGAGTACGCCGTGGATGAGGCTTTACGCACATTAGCGGCGGAAGATCGGTTCGTCCTGGCGTCGTATTTCCTGGATGAACGCACCTTGGCCGAGATCGCGCGGGCGCTTTCGGTGCATGAATCGACGATCAGCCGTAAGGTCGAAAAACTGACAAAAATTGTCAGAAAGCAGATCTTTAAAAGCTTGATGTCCCTGGGAATGAGCCGCAGGCAGGCGGAAGAGGCACTGAGCGCTGATGTCCGTGACCTGCGGCTGGATATCCGTGCAAGTTTAGCGCAAGATTCGGTGGCAAACACGTTCACTAACAAGGAGGCCAAAGCTGGCGAGGGTGGCAGATAGCACAAAGGCAGATAGCACAAAGATGGATGCCGTCAAGAAACTCGTTGCCGAAAGGCTGAAATTGCGGGCGGCGGGGCCGCACCCGGATCCTGAGCTGCTGGCCGCCTTTGCAGAGAACTCCTTGTCGCGAAACGATCGCAACCACCTGCTGGAGCATGTCTCGGCGTGCACCGACTGCCGTGAAGTTTTGTATCTGGCGCTGCCGGATGAAGCCGCGCAGCAGGTGTTGTTCGTCCGCAAACAGCCGCGTTTTGCCTTGCGCTGGGCGACGTTAACGGCTTCGCTGATCATCGTGGCGGGCGTGGTAATAACGAACCGGACGGCATTTACTGACCACCATCGAAGCATCGCTACCGCAAATCCGGCGACATCGAACGACATGACGGCGCAAAAAACATCGTCGGGAGTTAGCTCAACCACGCAAGCTCCTCCAACTACCCACATGAAAGTTCGCCCGCAAGAGAAGCACATGACGGCTCGCCCGCAAGCGGCTCTGCAATTCGATCAATCGGGCGAAGTGCACTTCGCAGCGCAGCCAACCGAGGACGCGGCCAGGGGAGCAGTATCGGATGAAAGACCTTCGGCTGCACCGCAGAATTTGGCGTGGTCTCTCTCGCCCGATGGAGAAGTCGAGCGCTCCTCCGACTCCGGCAAAACCTGGCGCCCGGTCGTGGTCGGGAGTCAGGTGCCATTGCGCGTTATAAGCTCGGTTGGGGAAAATGTGTGGGTGGGCGGCCCGGGCGGCGCGCTGTATCACTCCGCAGATTCGGGTCGAACCTGGAGCAAAGTGCAGCCGGCATTCGCCAACAAGAAGCTCAAATCTGACGTTTCCCGCATTCAGTTTTCCGACGCTCGCAATGGGCTCGTAACCACCGCAAATGGCGAGGTTTGGAGCACTTCCGACGACGGCCAGACCTGGCGGCTAAAGTAGCCCATCCGGAACCGATGGCGATTACCGCATTGCCGCGCATCGATTACTGAAGTGACATTTACACCTGTGGGGCTTTCTCTTAGCATCGAAATCGTTCGAGGCAGTTCTGGGGGAGGGCTGCCGAGCGTCCTGAACTTAGTTCAGGACGCTTTTTATTTTTTAGCCATCACTCTTCAGTAAAGGAACTTCAGCGTCCATAGATCGTGGAAACGGCAAACTCTTCCCTGCACCCCGCTACTGATGGCTGACTTCTGCGACCTTCTTGCCCTGCCAGCATCCAATATCTGGTGTTACGATAAGACCAACGCACTACGCGTGGGAGGAAATGAGGAACAATGGCGGGAAACGGAATTATTGAGGTAACAGATGCGAATTTTGATCAGGATGTGCTGAAGTCGGAGACTCCGGTGTTGGTGGACTTTTGGGCAGCCTGGTGCGGACCGTGTCGCGCCATTGCTCCCATCGTGGAGGAGCTCGCGAACGAATACGCGGGCAAAATAAAGATTGGCAAGATGGACGTAGACCGTAACAACGCAACTCCGATGCGTTACAGCGTCCGCGGCATTCCCACGCTGTTGCTGTTCAAGGGCGGCCAGGTGCAGGAGCAGATCGTTGGCTATGTGCCCAAGGACCAGATCCAGAAGCGGCTGGAAAAGCACATCGGGGTGAAAACAGCTTAATAGTATTCGGCCAGGAACGATAAAGCCCGGGTTTGGCCCCGGGCTTTTTCGCGAACATTGCGTGATGTACACAAGAAGGACTATTATGTACATCGTATGGACGTCGAGATCCAGTATGGCAACCAACCAACGATCGCATAAACACTTCCAATTGGACGCAAACAAGCTCAAGCGTGCACAGAGAGTTCTCCGCGCAAAGACTCAAACCGAAGCCATCGAGCGCGCTTTGGACCTGGCGATATCCGAGCACGAACGAAATCGTTTAGCTGTCGAAGCCAACGAGCGCTTTCTGAAGAGCGGTGTCGAGATCAGCGATGTGTACGGCACGCTGACTGACTAGATGCAGCCGGTTCTTTTCGACACTTCCATTTACATTTCGGCCCTGCGCAAGGGCGATGAGGCTACTCTGGCGCTTCGCAGTGTCGCAATGCATTCGCCGGTGTGGCTGAGCGCGGTGGTGCTCGAAGAACTCTACGCGGGTGCACACAAATCCGGCATTCATGTTATCGAGCGGCTGCAAGGAGACTTCGAGTCGGCACGGCGACTCTTGGTTCCGAATCTTCGGGATTGGACGCAGACCGGCAGAATCTTGGCGCGCTTGGCCGCGAAATATGATTACGAACACGTGGGTCGAGGGCGATTGACCAACGACGCACTGATCGCGAGCAGCGCAGCGCGGTTCGGAATCACTGTAATCACTGTAAATGCAAGAGACTTCGGCAAGTTGGCGGAATTCAGTGCATTTCACTGGCAACTGCTTGATCCCTTTTAGGTCAATCACTCAGCCGGTGCACGCTGTTGTAAAATTTCATTTCCTATGCAGAACAAAATCCCTGTAGGTGTGCTCGGCGCAACCGGCATCGTCGGACAGCGGTTTATTCAATTATTGGAGCATCATCCGTGGTTCCAGGTGGAGTGGCTTGCGGCGTCAGACCGTTCTGAAGGGCGCTCATACGGCGAAGCTGTGCGGTGGCGCCTGAAGACTCAAATTCAGCAAAGAGTCGCGCAGATGCGTGTTTCGGCGGCGACGCCGGACGGTGCACCTAAAGTAATTTTCGCGGCACTCGACGCCTCGATTGCCGCGGAACTCGAGCCGCGGTTCGCCGAAGCCGGTTGTGCGGTGATTTCAAACTCCAGCGCACTGCGCATGGCGAAAGATGTTCCGCTGGTAATTCCGGAAGTAAATCCCGAGCACACGAAATTAATCGAATGCCAATCCTGGCGGCGCAAATCGGGAGGCTTCGTAGTCACCAACTCGAATTGCTCGGCGATGGGCTTGGTACTCGCGCTCGCGCCCCTGCATAAGCGCTTTGAACTGGAAACGGTAATGGCGGTCACTATGCAGGCGGTGAGTGGGGCGGGTTATCCGGGGGTAGCTTCGCTCGACATTCTCGGCAATGTGATTCCTTACATCGCGAAGGAAGAAGAAAAGATGGAAGAGGAGACGCGTAAACTCCTTGGCACACTGAACGGCGCCGGAGTGGTGCTTGCTCCCTTCAAAATGAGCGCGCAGTGTAATCGCGTCGCGGTTGAAGATGGGCACACCGAATCGGTCTCGGTAAAACTGAAAAGGAAGGCTCATCCTGAAGAAATTATTCAGGCTTGGTCAGACTTCACTGGAATTCCGCAAGAACAGAAATTCCCTACCGCTCCCGATGAACCGGTCCGCTACGTCGACTCCAATGATCGTCCGCAACCTCGCTTTGACGTTGACTTCGGCGGAGGCATGACCACAACTGTCGGCCGCCTGCGACCATGTGCCGTACTTGACTGGAAATTTACTGTGCTCTCACATAACACGATTCGCGGAGCTGCCGGGGCAGCATTGCTGAACGCCGAACTGCTGAAATCGCAGCGATATTTGGAGTGATCGTTTCAAGCCTTCTGCTTTTAGCTTTTAGCTGTTGGCTCTTACCTCAAACCGCAGCCGCGCTCGAAGTAAGCTAAAGGCTAAGAGCTAATGGCTAATAGCTGCATCATCATGAAATTTGGCGGCACCTCGGTTGGTGACGCCAAAGCAATCGAACGCGTGGTGTCGATCGTGCGCGATCGCCTTCCACAAAATCCAGTCGTCGTGGCCAGTGCCATGGCGCGGGTGACCGATCAGCTATTGAAGATTGCGCGTGTCGCTGGTGACGGTGATCGCAAAACCGCGCTGACTCTTGCGCGCGAACTGCGGGAAAGGCACTACAACACCGCCGGCGAATTACTTGGCACGGCGCTGTTTACCGAATTCCACAGCGACTTGGGGACCGAGTTCGAGGAACTGGAAGAACTGGTGCGCGGGATTTCCGCCGTAGGCGAACTCACCCCGCGGAGCACCGACGCGGTCGCGTCCTATGGAGAAATTCTTTCTAGCAAGCTACTCACTGCAGCGCTTTCAGCGCATGGCATTGAGGCAACGCGGGTCGATTCTCGCGATTGCATCGTTACGGATGAGAATTTCACGCGCGCCGCTCCTCTGTTCGAAGAAACCAATTCGAAACTCCACGAACTTTTGCGCCCACTGATTGAGCAAGGCCGCGTGCCAGTGATGGGCGGCTTCATCGGCGCGACTCGCGCAGGGGTCACGACCACGATCGGCCGCGGGGGATCGGATTTTTCCGCTTCGATCATCGGCGCGGGCCTGAATGCCGACAAAATTGAAATATGGACCGATGTAGATGGCATGATGACGACTGACCCGAACCTGTGTCCCGAGGCGCATCGCATTAAGGTAATCAGCTTCGATGAAGCTGCTGAACTTGCTTATTTCGGCGCGAAGGTATTACACCCGGCCACAGTTCTCCCCGCGGTGGAGAAAAATATTCCTGTCTACATCCTGAATTCGCGCAATCCTTCGTGCGAAGGGACGCGAATTGCCGCACGTGCCCCGCATTCGAAGAATTTCTTCAAGGCAATCGCTGCCAAGAAACGGATTACCATCATCGACATCGTCGCGCCCCGGATGTTGCTGGCGCATGGCTTTCTGAAACAGATATTTGAAGCCTTCGACCGACATAGAATTCCCATCGATGTGGTTTCGACTTCGGAAGTGAGTGTGTCGCTCACCGTCGATTCGAATGAATCAATTCCGGCGCTCGCTGCCGATCTGTCACAAATTGCCGATGTGAAATATGAAGGCCGCAAAGCCATCGTTTGTCTAGTAGGAGAAAATTTGCGCGAGGTCCCCGGCATCGCTGCGCACGTCTTCGGCGAACTCACGGACGTAAAAATCCGCATGATTTCGCAAGGCGCCTCGGAAATCAACCTCACGTTTGTGATTGACGAAGAGCAGGTGCCCAGCGTGGTCCAGCGTCTCCAGAAGACCTTCTTTTCCGAATTAGACGCAGAAGATTTCGCATAGGTCTCCTCCTTTTATCGGCAAATTCACATTGCCTTAACACGTGCTCCGTATAGTGAACGCCTCGTACCAAGTACATATCGGCGAAGCAAGGAGGCGTACATCTATGGCAACCGCACCTGCCAGACCTGAAGTTCTTGCCCCAACTCCAGTGCCGTGCACGAAAAAATGCATAGAAAGCCCGGGACACTGGGCATGGTCATCTTCGGCGTGGTGCTGATTATTGGAGTTGTGTATGCCGGCTCACAACTGCTCTCGGATTTGAAGGACGTACGCAGCGGCTCGGTGCTGCCGTTTGTGCTGCTGGGAGTTGCCTTACTCGTAGCACTTGGCTTTGAGTTCGTAAACGGCTTTCACGATACCGCCAATGCCGTCGCGACAGTGATCTATACGCACTCCCTCGAGCCGCACATCGCAGTCGTGTGGTCAGGATTCTGGAACTTTCTTGGGGTGGTGACTTCCTCAGGTCTCGTTGCGTTTGGAATTATTTCCCTTTTGCCGGTCGAACTCATCTTGCAGGTCGGCAGCAAAGCCGGCTTCGCCATGGTCTTCGCGCTGTTGGTCGCGGCCATTATCTGGAATCTGAGCACGTGGTACTTCGGGCTGCCGGCCTCCAGTTCGCACACGTTAATTGGATCGATTATTGGAGTTGGTATCGCCAACCAACTCATGGCAGCAAGGACCGGCACCAGCGGCGTCGATTGGGGCCAGGCGATGAACATCGGCAAGTCGTTATTGCTTTCACCCCTGGTCGGCTTTCTAATGGCCTCTCTGTTGTTGGTGATAATGAAGGCCGTCATCAAGAACGTGAAGCTCTATAAGGCGCCCGAGGGTAGCGATCCGCCGCCGTTCTGGATTCGCGCGCTGCTGCTGCTCACTTGCACGGGCGTCAGCTTTGCGCATGGATCGAACGACGGCCAAAAAGGCATGGGCCTGATCATGCTGATTCTGATCGGGACCGTACCTACGGCATACGCTCTGAATCACGCGATTACAAAGAAGCAGTCGGAAGATTTCATTGCGGTTTCGCAGCAGACAGCTGCTGTATTAAGCAAGTATGTAAGTCCGAATGCTGTGATTGGCGATGCGCGTGATGATGTCACGAATTTCATTCGCACAAAGGAATTCACGCCCAATACAACCCTCGCGCTGCGGCAACTGGTCAGCGACATCGGCAATGAGACTGCGCTGTTTGGCGAGCTGGCGAAGATTCCGAATAATCAGGTGCGCAACTTCCGCAACGATATGTATCTGGTCAGTGAGGCGTTGCGCCTGATGCAAAAGACGCACCAGCCCGATATCTCTGCGGCCGATTGGGCAGTGCTCGGGAATTACAAGAAGCACGTCGATAACGCAACCAAGTTCATCCCCACGTGGGTAAAAGTTGCAGTCGCAATGGCCTTGGGTCTGGGCACGATGGTCGGCTGGAAGCGGATCGTGATCACGGTCGGCGAAAAGATCGGCAAAGATCATCTGACCTATGGTCAAGGCGCCGCGGCTGAAATCACGGCGATGGCGACCATCGGAGCAGCGGATTGGTTCGGACTTCCGGTCAGCACCACGCATGTGCTTTCATCGGGGGTCGCCGGCACCATGGCGGCAAATCATTCCGGACTACAGTGGGGAACAGTGCGAAACCTGGTGATGGCTTGGGTCCTCACATTGCCTGCTGCAATGGTGCTGTCAGGCTTCTTGTTCTGGGGATTCCGCAACATCTTCTAGGAAGCCGTGTAGGGGCGGGCCTCTGGACCCGTCCTTAACAATATTAATATCGGACGCGAAGTTCCTCCACTCGCGTCCTTCTTGTGGCAGCAGGCACTCTCGCCCGCTGAAGATTTACACTTATCTCTCCATGAAGATCCTTCTCCTTGGCGCAGGCAAGACCGGCTCGCTTGTCGCAGAAGTTGCGCGCGAGCGCGGACACGGGGTTGAAACACTTCGCTCAGCGGAAAACCCAGGTTCCGCGGCGTTGACGCGTGAGAAACTCGCCCAGATAGACGTCGCCATTGATTTCACA
>DATIYR010000263.1:0-3373 GCA_035517535.1 Terriglobales bacterium | reverse complement strand
GGGCTCGACTTGTCGGTTTTTGCCGCCGGATTCGTCACATCATTCGCGCCAATGATGAGCGCTACATCGATCTGCGGAAAGTCACCGTTAATGTCATCCATTTCTTTCAGGTGATCGTAAGGAACGTCGGCTTCGGCGAGCAGCACGTTCATGTGACCCGGCATACGACCGGCAACAGGATGAATGGCAAATTCCACATCAACTCCGCGCTTGGTGAGCGAGTCGTAGAGTTCGCGAACTTTGTGCTGCGCCTGCGCGACCGCCATACCGTACCCGGGAACGATAACCACGCGGCTCGCTGCTTCCAAAATTCCTGCCGCCTCTTCAGGCGATGCGCTTCGCACGGTCCGCTGCTCCTGAACTGCGGCGGAAGAAGCGGTAACTTGTCCGAATGCGCCGAACAGCACGTTTGTGAACGAACGGTTCATCGCCTTGCACATGATCACCGAAAGAATGAAGCCGGAAGAACCATCCAGCGCGCCGGCGACGACAAGCACTTTGCTATTGAGCACGAATCCCAGCAGCGCAGCAGAAAATCCAGCGTATGAGTTCAAGAGCGAAATCACCGTCGGCATGTCAGCGCCGCCAATCGGCGTTACCAGCATGACTCCGAAGATCAGCGCGATGACGACCATGATAGGGAACAAAAACACGTGCGCGGGATTCACCACCAGCGCTACCGCGAGTCCCAATGCGGAGCCGAGGATCGAAAGGCTGACGATATTTTGCCCGCGATAAACAATCGGCCGCTGCGGCAAGATCTCCTGCAATTTTCCGGCGGCGATCAAGCTGCCCGTGAAGGTAAGCGAGCCAATGATCACTTCGAGCGCGATCTCGCCCATTTCAAAGCGCGTGACCGGAGCGGTGCCGACGTAGTATTCGGCAATGCCGATCATCGCCGCCGACGCTGCGCCGAAGGCGTGGCTCAATGCGGTCCGCTGTGGGACGGCGGTCATCTTCACCATGCCGAGCGGGATACCGATTCCCGCCCCGATGATGAGACATATGACAATCCATTTGTACTGAACCAGTTCCGGGTTAAAGAGCGTGGCGGTGACCGCCATGGCCGCGCCGATTTCGCCTGCCAGCACGCCCCAGCGTGACGTCCGCGGCGAGCTGAGCCACTTGAGCGACAGTATGAACAGCACCACCGACGCGATGTATACGGCATCGAGATATTGCTGGATGACGAGGACGCTCATTGCTTTTTTGCCCTGCCGGTCTTGAACATGCGCAGCATGCGGTCGGTGATCAGGAACCCGCCAACCATGTTGCTGAAGGAAGCCGCGACCGCCACTGCGCCAAGCGTTGTCGTCAGCACAGTTTCATGCCGTCCGGCGATGATGATCGCGGCCACGACGACGATGGCATCGAGCGCGTTGGTTAACGACATCAGCGGCGTGTGCAGAAGTGGCGAGACTCGCTTGATGAGCTCGAAACCGACGAACCCCGCCAGAATGAAAACGTAAAGATTCGATATAAAATCAGCCGGCATGTGTCTCCCTCAAGTAATTCGTGACTAGTGACTCGTGATCAGCAAAACCTTCCAGCCACTAATCACGAGCCACTAGCCACTGGTTTTGGCATTCCCAACATCTCTCTCACCCTCACATTCACCACTTCCCCGCCCTGAGTCAGTAATGTGTCGCGAATAATGTCATCGCTCTCCGGCGGACGCACTTTCCCGTCCTTCACCAGATTCGTAAGAAACGAAGTCAGGTTTCGCGCATACATCTGGCTCGCGTGATAGGGCACGCCACTCGCCAAATTAATCGGCCCCATGATCGTGACTCCGCGCTCAACCACAGTTTCTCCCGGCCGTGTCAGTTCACAGTTGCCGCCGCGCTCGGCCGCCAGATCAAGGATCACCGAACCCGGCGCCATTCCCTTCACCATATCTGTGGTCACAAGCACCGGAGCTTTTTTACCCGGAACTACCGCCGTGGTGATGACGCCATCGTTTTCAGCCACCGTGCGGCCCAGCAATTCGCGTTGCTTGGCATAGAAGGCTTCGTCCTGCGCTTTGGCATAACCCCGGGCGTCCTGCGCGTCCTGGGTTTCAAGCGGAAGTTCCACGAAGCGCGCCCCCAGGCTTTGTACTTGTTCCTTCACGGCCGGGCGCACATCGTAAGCTGAGATGACCGCGCCTAATCTTTTCGCGGTGGCGATCGCCTGCAATCCCGCAACGCCTGCTCCAATCACCAGCACCTTCGAAGGCGTAATCGTTCCCGCTGCCGTGGTCATCATGGGAAACATACGCGGCAGTGCATTTGCGACTTCGAGCACGGCTTTGTAACCTGCAATCGACGCCATCGAGGACAGCGCGTCCATGCTCTGCGCGCGCGTGGTGCGCGGTATCAGCTCAACCGAGAATGAACTCACGCCCGTTTGCGCGATCTCCTGCACGGCTTGTGCTGAGCTAAGCGGGCGCAGAAAACCAACCAGCACCTGACCACGCCGCATCAATTTCAGATCGCTTGCGCCATTCTTGTCATTGGCGCCATGGCTGAGCACCTGCACAATAATGTCCGCTTGCGCAAAGACGGCAGCGCGATCGGCCAATACCTTCGCGCCCTTTTCCTGATACTGCGCGTCGAGATATCCTGCCGCCGCGCCCGCTCCTGACTCAATCACAACTTCGAGACCAGCCTTCGCAAGCAGAGGCACCACAGCCGGAGTCAGCGCGACTCGCCGCTCACCGGGATAGATTTCTTTTGGCACACCAACAATCACGGCCCCATCCCTTCCGCTTCAACACATAAGCATTCAGAAAGACGGTATTGTACGCGGACTTGCACCCGAGAAAAAGTGATCTGGATCACAAAATCGGAAATGCTCACGTTCGCAACGTGGGTCATTCTGTGCCCCGGCAGTTTCCTGGCACTCGCACCCTTCAGATCGACATACAACAACAATAACTTGACTTTGAACCAACCGTTCGCCGGATCAAAATTCCGCATGCCGGTCCGCTCGTTTGACATCCTCACTGCAACGCGCAAAACTAAAGATGTGAGATCGTTTGTTATTTGGACAAGCGCTTTGCTTGTCATTCTGTGCGTTCTGGCAGTGGTTTTCTTTCCCTCGCCCGCCGGACCTTTTTCAGTCCAAAACGGACCGGCCACGGCATTCCGTGCCGTCCGCGCCGCCCGATCGGTTTATATTGCGATTTTGTTTTGTGGAACGACCGTTCTCATTGCGGGGTCAATTGCCTTCGGAACTTTCGCGCGCAACCTAGTCCCTCCGCTTCGACCGTTGCAGACGTCCAAATTCTCCGGCCTCCACTCCAACCTGCGCTGCTGATCGCTTCTGTTTCAGTCTTTGTGCATTCAATAGCCTCGCTCGCTAGGTTTGGCGAAGCCACGATGTAGTTCCG
>DATIYR010000262.1:0-7500 GCA_035517535.1 Terriglobales bacterium | reverse complement strand
CTCGCTGCAGTTCGAACGCAGCGTGAACCGCGACAACACCGTGAGCTTTCAGAATCTGAGCTTGCAGATCGAGCGGGTGCGCTGGCGGGCGACGTTGGCCGGCTGCCAGGTGATGGTGCATCAACACCTGGACGGAACCTTGAGTCTCACCCACGGACCGCATTGCCTGGGCCGCTATGATGCCGCGGGCGCCCCGTTGCCTGCCAAAGCTTCTACAGAGATGAGCAGGGGAAGTGGAACTGCCCCCATCCCCTGCATCCCCAACCCCAAAACCAACCCAACCCAATCGGCGAGGGCACAACTTTGAAACCGGACATTTCACTTGCTACAAAAACCGGACATTTTAACTTGCTACCGACAGAACGGCCTGAGCATGGGCAAGTGACACAACAGGTCGCTTTTATCGATCGAACCCGATGTCGGGCAGTTGGCTTGCAGAATCCGCCAGCTTCAGTGATCTGCCGATCCAGCTTGAGTCATTCCTCATGACCTAAGTAACGCGAAGTAAGTGGTTTAGCGTCACCGCCGATGTATGTGCCTGCAATAATCATTTTGTAATCCGGGGACTCTCCTCGCCCGCAGAGGAATATTCGTGCCTGCACGCCAAAAGCCAGAAATCCAGATTGCCTGGAAGACGGTCACCTATCGCAGCGTGATTTCGTTCATTTTGGTGGTCGTGCTCGCGATTGTGGTCGCCACCCGGTTTGCATTTCCTCAGTTCTCGGCAAATACAGGAAAGGCTGTCGGCAGTTTGTTCACGAATTTGCTGGATCGGGTTGCCGCCGAGCCAACGGCCAAACCTGGCCCGGTCTCGCAGCAGGCACACATTACTGCGCTGGATGGCACCGTGCGTGTAAAGAAGGCGAACAGCAATGACTGGGTGCGCGCCGACTACAACATACCTCTTGAAAAGGGCGATGTGATCCAGACCGGCTCGGAGGGCATGGCGAAAATTGTCTTCAACGACGGCACGAATTACACGGTGAAGCAGGATTCACTGATCGTGATCGAAGAGAACTCGGCCAATGAGCACCAGCAAACAGACGTGGCGGTCAGCGTGAACACCGGAACTGTGGACCTGGCAACCGGAACCTACGTGCAGGGTTCGAAGTCGGAAGTCATTTTGGACGGTGCGACTGCTTCGCTGGCTCCAGAAAGCGCTGCGCGTGTTAGCAGAGACGCCGTGGCTCAAAAGGATGAACTTCTGATTACAAAAGGCAGCGGTACGGTCGAAAGAAACGGTGAGACCGTAGAACTGGCCGATTGGGAAAAGGCCAGCTTCAGGCCGGATTCCGCACATATCGAAAAGGAAAAGGAGATCGGCCCGCCGACTCCGATTTCTCCGGCGAACATGATGCCGATTTTCATCTCCCACGATCCCAAGCCGATTGAATTTTCGTGGACGCCGATGGCCAATGCAAAAGGTTATCGGCTCATGGTTTCGCGCAATCCGTACTTTTCGTCGTTCATCCTCGATCGGAAGGTGAATTCCGCGGATGTGATGGTCTCAGGGCTTACCGAGGGACCTTACTACTGGATGGTGAAATCCTTCGATGCTCAGGCGCAGGAATCAGCGGAGAGCGAAAAGAACCGGTTTACCATTATCGCCAAAGAACTTGATTCGGGAAAAATCCCGCTCTCGCTTGATCCGTTTATTCAGCACGGCCGGGTGATCGAGCTGACAGGTAAAACGGAACCCGGCGCTCGGGTGATGGTGAACGGACACGAGGTACCTGTGGTCGGAGCCGATGGTAGTTTTCACTTTTTCACCCCGCCGCTTCCCACCGGTGAAACATTAATTACGGTGACGGCGCAGGATGCCAAAGGCGGAGTGAATACCGAGCAGCAGAAAGTGGTGATTCAGTAACGGTTACCCCAACTGGCACTTTGTTTCTGCAATCGGGAGCTTTAATTTTTAGCGCTGGGTCAGGAAAGACTTACAATAAGGGCAGAGACCCAGAACAATTGAAAGGTATGGGGCGGAAGCCTGCTCTTCGGCGCCTTTAGGCCGAAGTGTTGTACATCAAGCAAAGGGAACAGAGTATGTCAACCAACGGATTTCGCAACGGCGCGTCGGGCGGGCACAACCTGCGGTCGTTGTTTAGCATTTTTTCGAGCGATCTGGCCATCGATCTGGGCACTGCCAACACCCTGGTTTACGCGCGCGGGAAGGGAATTGTAGTCAATGAGCCTTCCATCGTGGCCTTGAACAAAAACAGCGGCGAGGTCGAAGCGGTCGGCAAGGAAGCGAAAGAAATGTTGGGCCGAACCCCGGGCAATATCGTCGCGATCAAGCCGATGAAAGATGGCGTGATCGCCGATTTCAAAGTCACCGAGAAGATGCTCAACTACTTCATCCAGAAGGCGCACAACCGCAAGATGCTGGTGCATCCGCGCATCGTAATCGGTGTTCCCTCAGAGATCACGCAGGTGGAAAAGCGCGCGGTCATGGACTCCGCTTATCGCGCCAAGGCGAGCGAAGTTTATCTCGTGGAGCAGGCCATGGTTGCCGCGATCGGCGCAGGACTCCCCATCACCGAACCATCGGGCAACATGGTTGTGGATATTGGCGGCGGAACGACTGATATTGCGGTGATTTCTTTGAGCGGTATCGTCTATTCGCGTTCGGTTCGCATGGCGGGTAATCAGATGGATGAAGCCATCATGAATTACCTGAAGCGGAAATATAACCTGCTGGTCGGCGAGCGCACGGCGGAACAAATAAAGATGGAAATTGGTTCGGCGTATCCGCTGGACAAGCCTCTGACTATGGAGATCAAAGGCCGCAACCTGATCGAAGGCGTACCGAAGACAATTACCGTCGATGACAGCGAAATTCGCGAAGCTTTGAGTGAATGCGTTTCGACCATCATGAACGCGGTTCGTGTTGCACTGGAGCGCACGCCGCCTGAGCTTTCGGCAGACATCAGCGATCGCGGCATCGTGCTCACCGGCGGCGGCGCGCTGCTGAAGAATTTGGATAAAAGAATTCGCGAAGAAACCGGCTTGCCAGTTTCAATCGCGGATGATCCTCTTTGCAGCGTGGTGCTCGGCACCGGAAAGATGCTGAGTGATTTCAAACTGCTGAGGAAGATTTCAATTGAGTAGCCGTCGTTGGCTGTTGGCCGTTGGCTAAACCCGTTTCACCACGAAGGACACGAAGTTATACGAAGGAGAATCCCCCAGGTAGTCATGACGAGTTTGACTTTCCTGATGGCTGAAGGCTGATGGCTGACAGCTGATTTATGGACAATCTCATGGGCCGCTATCGTAACGTCAGTATTCTCGCGGCGGCCATTTTCCTGCAAATTTTGGGTCTCGCTATACAGGTCAAGCGCTCGACTGATAATCAGTCGTCGCGACTGATCCGGGTGTGGGCCGTTTCTGCCATTACTCCTTTCGAGAAAGCTATCATCAGCGTACAGATGGGAACCTCTGAAATCTGGCACAACTATGTTTACCTGCGCGGAGTGCGTGAACAGAACCGCGCCTTGAAAGACCAGATTCAGCAACTGCAACTCGAGCGCGTGCGACTTGAGCAGGACGCCAACCAGGCCCATCGTCTTCAGGCACTGCTGGGATTCAAAGAGCAGTTCATTGCCAAGACCCTTGCTGCGCAGGTGATTGGTTCGAGCGGCAGCGAGCAATCGCGCATGGTCTACATCGACAAAGGTTCGGGTGACGGCGTTCGTCCCGATATGGCCGTGATCAGCGCAGACGGTATCGTCGGCAAAGTACTCAGCGTGTACAAGTCAACGTCGCAGGTATTGCTGATCAATGATCAGCAAAGTGGTGTTGGCGCAATCCTTGAAAAATCGCGCCTGCAGGGAGTTTTGCAGGGCAAGGCATCGGGTGGTTTGGTGATCGATAAGATCATGGCCGATGAGGAGGTCAAGCCCGGTGATCGCGTTCTCACCAGCGGCGGAGATCTGATTTTTCCGAAGGGATTGATCATAGGCACGGTGTCGAAGGTCGATAAAGGGCCGGAGTTTCTTCAGGTTTCGGTAAAACCTGCGGCGTCGCTGGATCGGCTGGAAGAAGTTCTCGTGATTGTCAAGAAGGAAGAGCGCGAGCCGGTTGCGCCCGCCGTGCCGACCCGCGCGGCCGACATCTTGGCGGAGCGGCTGCCCTCAGTTCCGGATAAGCCTGCTACGCCGGCGAAAGTTGCGGGAGCCAATCCGAACCCAACCTTGCAGCCAAAGCCGAATGAAGTTCACTCCGCAACCGGTGGCGCGACGAATGCGACCACGACAGTGAAAACGCCCGTTGTGGCGGGTTCAGCTACACCGACACCGCCGAACGGGACTGCATCTCCAGCAAGTTCTGTTGTTGCTGGCACAACCCCAGCGGTGAAACCTGCGAATGGGTTAGCCCTCGGATCGAAAGCGGCAACGGCTTCAACGGTGGCTCCCGCTACGAGTACGAAATCACCCGCTTCGAATTCGGCGAAACCTGCAGCTGGTGCCGCTCCAGTTGCGAAATCTGCTCCTGCTCGCTCGAAGCTACCCACGCAATCAACCTCCAAGCCGGTCGCCGATACCGTACCGCCTCAGCCTGCCAATCCCGGAGATACTCCTCGATAACTTGGCCATCACATACACATCGCGCGAGCAGATCGAAGTCTACCGCTTTAGCTGGCCGGTTGCGGTTGCCGTGCCTTTGCTGGCCATTGCGTTGCAGGCATTCCTGCCACTGTGGTTCCCATTCTTCTCGATTTTCGATCTACCGCTGCTGGTCGTGATTTTTTTCGCAATGGCTCGGCGCAACCCTGTGGCCGGACTCCTGACAGGAGCCGCTGTCGGGCTGGTGCAGGATTCGCTCACACACAATTACATCGGTTTGTATGGGATCGCCAAAACTTGCGTGGGCTATGGGGCTTCGTCTCTCGGGGTGAAGCTCGACGTGGAGAGCGTGGGTACCCGGCTGATTGTGACTACTGGCTTTTATGTCATTCACGAAGTGATTTACTTCAGCATCGCCCGCGGAATGGTGCGTTCGCCCATGATTTGGAGCTGGCCTCATGAATTGGAATCGGCAATTGCGAACGCAGTCCTTGGTGTATTCCTGTTTGCGGTAATGGATAGGTTGAAGGAAAGGGCGTAAGAAGAAGGCACATTTTGGAAAGGTCAGCTTCTATTAATGCACGCCTGACGCCTGATTCCTGACGCCTGTTCTCGTGACCTTCGTCATACCCCCGGCTGTTTTCCTATCCAGAGAACCTTTACAATAGAGTTAACCCACTCAGATGTTTGGCCGCGATGAAAAGCCTTCCCCGATCCGCCTCACGGCGGTACAGTACATAATCCTCGCCATTTTTCTTTTCCTTGCTTATGGGCTGTGGCGGCTGCAGGTTTCGCAGAGTGATTACTACTCTGCCGCGGCCGAAAGAAACCGCGTGCGCGAGGTTCCAATTCTTGCCCCACGCGGGAAAATTCTCGATCGCTATGGGCGCACGATCGTGGATAACTACCCTTCTTTTACCGCGCTGCTCATGCGCGATTCGTCGCGAGATTTGAACGCCGATGCTGACTTGATCGCCTCCGGCCTGCATATGGATCCTAGAGAAGTGCGCGAAAAAATCCGCCGCTTCGCTGGCATGCCGCAGTATCAGCCGATCTATTTAAAGGAAGACATCACGCCGGATGAAGAGGCATTCATCGAGGCGCACAAAAGCGAGTTGCCGGAGTTGGACACCATCATGGCGTACCGGCGGCTCTATCCGCGCAAAGGATTTTTGGCGCACCTGATCGGCTATGTGGGTGAAGTCAGCGAGGATATGCTCAACGAGCCGCAGTTCGAGTTTTACAACCCTGGTGACGTAGTCGGGAAGTCCGGAGTCGAACTCGAATACAACCAGTTGCTGATGGGCACGAACGGCTCGCGGCAAGTTGTAGTGAATAGTCACGGCAAAGAAGTTGGTCAGCCGCTGGATGAAAAGCCTGCCGTTCCCGGCAAGCCACTTAAATTGACGGTCGATATCGACCTGCAAATTGCCGCCGAAGAGGCCATGGAAGGCAAAAACGGTGCGGTGGTCGCAATGGATCCGCGCAACGGCGAAATTCTCGCCATGGTCAGCCGACCGATCTTCGATCCCAACGACTTCGCCATCAAGGTCTCATCAAGCGAGTGGAGCAAGCTGGTGAATGACGACGATCATCCCTTGCTCAACAAGGCGATTCAAGCGCAGCTTGCCCCCGGCTCAACCTTCAAAATCATTATGGCCACCGCTGGACTGCAGGAAGGCATTGCGCAGAATATGCATGTTTTCTGCAACGGTGGCGCTGAGTTTTACGGCCGTTATTTCCGCTGCTGGATCTCCGATCATCACAAGATCCATGGCGACGTTGATATCTCAAAGGGCATTTATCAATCCTGCGACGTTTTCTTCTACACTCTGGCGGAAAAGCTCGGCATCGAGAAGATCGCCAAATACGCGACCATGTTAGGACTGGGGCAAAAAACCGGAATCGATCTTCCACAAGAAGCCAGCGGTGTAGTGCCTTCGGAGGAGTGGAAAATACGCAACTTCAAGCAAAAGTGGTTCGCCGGGGAAACCATTTCTGTTGGAATTGGCCAGGGCGCATTGGAGGTGACCCCGATTCAATTGGCGCGAGCGATTGGAGGGATCGCCAGTGGCGGCATTCTTCATCGTCCGCACGTGCTCTCTCCATCGAATGACCTGCCGGCTGGATTTACTCCGGTCTCCAACAACGGACCAGATACCGTGGATATTCATCTCGACCCCAAAAATTGGGAGGTCATCACGGATGCTATGGCGAATGTGACTGGGCCGCTTGGCACTGCCGGCGCGGCGCATCTGCAGGGGATTGATTTCGCTGGGAAAACCGGGACGGCGCAGACGATCAGCGCGGCAGGAAAATCGAAAGTGGCGAATGGCAAAGCAAGATTCAAAAACAACGCCTGGTTCGTCGGGGTGAGCCCAAGGCGCAATCCGCAGATTGTCGTGGCAGTTCTTTGGGAAAGCGGCGAAGAAGGCCCGTTGGCTGCGATCGTCGCTTCGCAGGTGATCAAGGCTTACGTGCAGGAGCAGCAGCGCCGCGAACCCACCAACGTCGCCGATGCCAAGAAAAAGATTGAAGTGGGCGCAGTCTGGACAGATGGTGAGGACAACGGCGCGGGAGAGCAGAAGTTCGGCGGCGGCCATTTCTGGATCGATGGTCGCGGAAGGCCGGACCCGCTGGCTACGGCGGCGCCGGGCCTGGGAGGGATCAACTGACGGCTGATCGTTGACGGCTGATTTATGCCTCGTAACATCTCATTTCGTGATTTCGATTGGCCACTGGTCAGCTTTGTGCTGATCATCTGCTTCCTTGGCGTGGTCGAAATCCGCAGCGCGACCCTGCATACGAAGTTCGTCGGCGTCCACATCAAGCAGCTTTACTGGATCGTGGGCGGCCTCGGCGGGATGTTGCTGATGAGCGTTTTGAATTACCAGATGCTGCTCGAAAAAGTTCACTGGATGTACATCGCCGCGGTCGC
>DATIYR010000261.1:0-5348 GCA_035517535.1 Terriglobales bacterium | reverse complement strand
AGAATCTCCATCGCATCAACGCTTTTTATCTTCGACATAAGTTCTCCTTGCTATGAGTTATGACTGCGCTATACAGATCCTGTTTGAAGTACCGTGATCAAATCTTTTTCTACGTCAACCGGAAACGCCAAAGCCTTGAGTGTCTCGACCGTCTTGTCCACGGCGTAAGGGAATGACTTCAGCTGAAAATCGCCGTTTTCCCAGATGGCATAACAGGCGTCGGGCTTTCCAGTCTTCGGTTGGCCGAGACTTCCGGGATTCACCACAATTTTCTTGCCGATCTTGCGAATAAATGGCGTGTGAGTATGGCCAACTAGCAATACGTCCGCGTTCACTTGCTCAAGTTCTTCTACCCACTCGTCGGATTCCTCAGGACAATAGCCGTATAGGGGATCGGAGGGTTTGGCGTGACAAAGATAAAATCTGGTGTCTTCCCGTTTGAGTTCGAGTTTGAGCGGCAGTAGTCGCAAGAATTGCTTTTGTTCTTTCTCAAGCGCAGAAGCGGTATATCGACGGGTCAGGTCCGCCATCTTCTGGTACCGAACAGTACAGCGCGGGTCCACATCAAATCCGATCGAATTATCGTGATTGCCGCGAACGACTACCTTGCTGTTCGTTCTGGCGAAATCAACCACCGCTCCCGGCTCCGGACCATAATTCACCAAGTCGCCTAATATCCAGAGTTCGTCATATCCGGTGGGCAACGAACGCAAAGCTTCGTAGTTGCCGTGCAGGTCAGAGATAATCGCGATCTTCATTCCGTCTCCGTCTGGCGTGGCCTGCAAGGATCGGGGCCGGCAAACAATCGCATGGAACGCAGTACCGAGTCCTGCTCCGGCCCGCGAGGTTCATCGCGATACCGGTAATCATGTTTGCGTATGAATTCACGCAGATCACCCTCTAGCTCGGCAATTCGCCCCTCCAGTTGCGCAAACAATCCCTCGCGCTTTACAGGATCCTTCCACATTTGTAGAGCCACTTGACCATGCGGAATATAAAAGCCGTTGGCAGCGAGGGGGACCGCGAACTCTTCCTCATCGCTGAGTTCCTCTAGTGCTTCTCCCAGGAATTGTTCCTTTTCCAGATTTTCTTGGCAAAACATGCACGCCCGCCCTGGCACAAATGGATGTGCTTCCGAGCGTCGGAACAGGCTGGATCGCAAGTTAGGTTCGATGGCCTTTACGGCGGCAAGACCTGACCGCGCCAGGCGGGCTAGATCCTCACAAAGAATGGCTATTCCGAACCCTCCGGTCTGCCATGCTTCGTCTTCGATCTCCTTCGCCATCCAAAAATGACGCAGGCAAAAACCGCCACCAGCCAGGAACTTCTGCCGCACGGAAGGAAACATCATGCCTTCGTGCAAGAACGAGTGGATCGACTTGCGCTCAGCCGTACGCACCGCATTGCAAATGGCACACCCGCCTCGCGCAAAAGCCTTACTGAGTGTGTCACGCGTAAACCACAGTGAGTCACGACTCTTGCGAGCTGGTGCGGCTCTCTTTTCTCGCGCATTTTTGTTGGCACGAACCATTGCGTGCGACTCTCATCTTCAGAAGACAACTGCAGGCACAAACGCCTACATCCACTGAAGCGACTCTCATAATTTTGAGCGGGTGGTTCTTGCCGGGAAAATGACTCCCGCGACAAGTTCCCGCTTGTCAGGAGTCATCAGCTGTGCCCGGCTAAAAGAAAGGGACAGCGGTTTCGGTGAACTCCTTCACCGTTAGCAATTTTTCTCAGTACATCACATCAGAGATGAGGCTGCGAAGTCAACGCACTTGGAGTCCTCATTTCGACTCCTGGAAGATCAAGATCCATTCTAGGCGCAGCTCAGCTAGGAACCTAAGTGCCCGCGATCCAACTTGCTGTCTTGGTCCATCTGTGTTTGAATGAGGGCGGCAAAGGAGTTTGCCGCCCTGGTTCCGCCGGGTAAACTGCCGCCGTCACTGGCGGCTGATGACTCCTCTCAAATCCTGCAATGCGGTTCGGTCGCAGAAGGACCTGAAGATGAGAGGGGTTTCTCGCCAATCTCGAAGTTCTCAAGCACTTTCTCCTAAGCGTTCACTGAAATCCACCACCGCCTCGTTACGTGGCACGCTGGCTTTTCCTTGCATCTCTGAGAATTCTTGGAGGGCCCCAGCTTGATCGAAAGTATCGGTTACAACGTCGTTCAGGTGCTGTTCGTGATGGCCTTTGCGCCTTTGTACGCAGGTGTGCTGAGCCGACTGAAAGAGATGGTGCAGAGCAAGCGCGGTCCAAGCATCCTGCAGCCCTATCGCGATATCTGGAAGCTCTTTCACAAAGATGAGGTGCTGTCGGATCAGACCACCTGGATCTTTCGCGTCACGCCCTATCTCGCTTTTGTCATGCCGCTCTTTGTGACCATCCTGATCCCAGTCCTAACCGATTACCCACTGGTGTTCGCCTTCATGGGTGACATGCTCGCCGGAGGTTTCTTCCTGGGCGTCGCGGGATTTTTTGCAGCACTCGCCGCGGTAGATACAGGCAATCCCTACGGGCCAATGGGAGCGAGCCGCACCCGCATGGTTGGTTTCCTCGCCGAGCCTGTGTTCATGATTGTGTTCTTCACTGTTTCCTTCGTTTCACAATCGACGATCCCTTATATCGTCCAGCAAAAATGGGTAGTGAATGCCGGGGCGTTTTTTTCTCCCGCGCACGTTCTCCTACTGATTGCCTTCCTCATGCTCATTCTCGCTGAGGGTGGACGAATTCCTGTGGACAACCCATCAGGCCACTTCGAATTGGCCATGATCGACGAATCGAAAGGTTTAGAGTTCTCCGGCCGAGGTGCGGCGCTGATGAAGTGGGGCGGCGAGATGAAGTTTCTCGTTCTGACTTGCATCTTTCTGAATGTCTTGGTCGCGCCATGGGGGCTCGCTCATGGCCACACTGTCGCCGATGTGCTGGTTGCGGTCCCGCAGATCCTTTTCAAGATTTTCGTGTTCTCGCTGGTGTTGATCGTCGTTGAAACTTCACTGGCGAAGTTACGGCTGTTCCGAATCAGTGAATTCCTGGGAGCAGCCTTCATCATCTCGGTTGCCGCGATGGTGACGAGTATTTTCCCCGGAGGCTAGAGTGCCGAGTTCCATACCAGATGCGTTGAATACCCTCTGCGGGGGGCTGATCCTGATTTCTGCGTTCGCCATGGTCGCTGTGCGCCAGGTCCAGGGAGTCACACGCTTTTTCGTCGCGCAATCAGTCTTGCTGGCAACATCCTGCTTTCTGCTTGCCTACAGCCAGCATTCCATGGATCTCTTTGCACTCGGGCTGATCACAATCGGGGCCAAGGTCGTCACGATTCCGTGGGTCTTGCGCCGGCTTCTGCCCAGCGAATTTTATGAGCGTCGAGAAATCAATCAGGTCATCAATATCCCGACTTCGCTCTTACTGTCACTCTTGCTGGCGATCTTTGCTGAGTTCCTCGTAAGTCCGATGGTGAATGCTGCGCATAATCCTGTCATCTCCCTCAATCTACCCATCGGGTTGGCCTGCTTGCTGATCGGCGCGCACTCGCTGATGGCCCGACGTGAGGCTATTCCGCAACTGATTGGAATCTTGGCGATGGAAAACGGTACTTTCTTTGCGGGCATCGCCATCGCCCCGCAGCTTCCGATCATTGCCGAACTGGCCATCGCCGTGGATGTGGCCCTCATCGCAGTTGTTGTCGGACTACTCACGCGCAACATCCAGGAGACCCTCGGTACCACCGAAGCGGCATCCCTCGACGAGCTGAAAGAGGAGGTTGCCGAATGACGCTAATCGCGATCCTTGCGATTCCTTTGCTGGGTGCACTGCTTTGCTGGTTCCGGCCGCTCCGCAAACATGCCTCGTCGGTAACGATGCTGTGCTCGTGGGCTGTTTTTGCTTTAGTGCTCGATGTTGCGGCGCGAGTCATCGCTCGTGGAAAGGTCGTTGGTATTCCTGGCTGGTTCGAGGCTGACGGTCTCAGCGCTCTCGTCCTTCTTCTCGTCAGTTTCGTGTGCGCTCTCGCCTGTGTTTTTGCGAGAGGCTACATGCGACACGAGCACGACGATGGGCGTCTATCGTGGTTTTATGCAAACTACAACTTGTTCGCGTTCGCTATGTTGGCAGTTCCATGCCTGGCCGGACCGAATCTCACGTGGGTCGCCGTTGAACTTGTAACACTGTTTGGAGCATTGCTGGTTGGCTTCGACAATACTGCCAGTTCGCTGGAAGCAGCCTGGAAATTCGCAGTGCTCACCATCATGGGCGCTCCCATTGCATTGTTTGGATTTTTCGCTTTGTTTTGGGCTTACCATTCCGCGACGGGAGGCGCCAGCGAGACCTGGGATGGGCTTCGTTTGATGGCTGGTTCGATGAATCCAGCGGTGCTGAGGTTTTCGTTTCTCCTGGTCTTCGTAGGATTCGGAGCAAAATCAGGACTGGTGCCGATGCATACGTGGCTTCCGGATGCACACAGTCAGGCCCCGACTCCTGTATGTGCGGTTCTGTCGGGTGTGAAGACCACCGTTCCGCTTTACGTCATCCTGCGATTTCTGGGGGTTGTGCTAGCGTCTCCTACCGCGCGCGTAGGGAACTGGATGATTGTGCTTGGCTTGGTCTCTGTGGGCATCGCGGCGTTTCTTCTCGTTCAAGTCCGCGATTACAAGCGAATGTTCGCCTTCTCCACAGTAGAGCACATGGGAATTATTCTGACGGCCGCAGGCATGGCAAGCCAAGCCGCAGATTTCGGTGCGGTATCCCAAATCCTGAATCATGCGATCACAAAATCCCTCTGCTTTTACGTCGCAGGAGTCATCCTGCTGATTCTCAGCACGCGAGAGATAGGTTCGGTGCGCGGACTGTTGCGAATCTCGCCCTTCGCAGGCAGCGCACTGCTGTTTTGCTCTTTGGCCATTGCGGGCGCTCCACCGTTCCCCATCTTTCTAAGCGAACTTTCGATTTTGTCTGCGGGCGTGGAAGGCGGACACAAGGTTGTCGTCGCGATCCTGGCTACTTTGATCGTGATCGCCTTCGTGGCCATTCTGTCCCATGTGAACCGTATGTTGCTGGGGAAGCCCGAGACGCCGGTTTTAGCGTACGCGCTCCCTGCAAGTTGCCGCTTTACCGTATGGGCAGCGGCCGTGCCGGTGCTTGTACTAGGTGTGTACATACCAGCACCGGTTCACAGCCTGCTCCAGCTGGCCGCGCACCAACTAGGAGGTCGCTGAATGTCCATTGCTCCGTCGCCGGTTGCAAAGCAGCAAAGCTATGATGCCAGCCGTCTGATTGCGGCGATCGAGCAGCGCTTTGGCCACGCGGTGACCCGCGCGAAACGTGAAGGCAGCCGATCCGATTTCGAATTC
>DATIYR010000260.1:0-7031 GCA_035517535.1 Terriglobales bacterium | reverse complement strand
ACCTCTGCGGCTGCAGGCGGAATTGGCGCAGGTACAAACGGCTTGGTCAGTTCGACCTTAGGCATTGGTCCGACCATTACCAGCTTCGACCCAGTTGTCAGCGCAACCCTGCAGAGCGATCACGCCAAGATTGATTGCACCTCGATTTTTTGCGGCCCGGTAACGAATACCACGACCGCAAACTTCAACTACACGCAGGGGCTGCCTTCTGGAACGACCATCGGCGTGGGGTTCCAAAATTCCCGAGTGACCACTGACAACCCCTTCAATTTTCTCAGTCCCAGTTTGAACTCGGGTTTCAAGTTTCAACTTACGCAGCATTTGCTCCAGGGCTTCGGATTTTTACCCAATGATCGCTTGATCCAAATCACGAAGAACAACCGCGAAATAACTGATGTTGCCTTCCGCCTTCAGATCATCACCACCGTCGATCAAATTGAGAACCTCTATTGGAACCTCGTGTACGCGTATGAGAACGTGAGAGTGCAGCAAGAAGCAATAGCGTTTGCTCAGAAGACGCTTTCTGACAATCAGAAGCAGGTCCAGATTGGCAGCCTGGCGCCAATCGAAGTAGTGCGGGCACAAAACACCGTGGCTGCTGATCAGCAAAACCTCATACAGGCGCAAACCAATCTCGATCTACAACAATTGCTCATGAAGAATGCGCTCAGCAGGACTTTGCAGGATCCCCGGCTTGCAAACGCTGAAGTCATCCCCACCACAACCATGGCTCTGCCTCAACAGGAGCCGGTCGTGCCGACGGAGGACCTGGTCAATGACGCGCTGCAGCACCGTCCGGAACTGGCGGAATCGCGAATCGATTTGAGGAACCGCGAAATCAGCGAAAAGGCATTGAAGAACGCATTGCTGCCGACAGTGGACGTGTTTGCGTACTACGGGGGGTCAGGAGCCGGCGGAACTCAGAGCCCCTATACTGAATGCGGCAGCCCACTGGTGAGTCCGGTCACGCAATTCATCGGCTGTAATCCGCCCGGGTTGTTTGCACCTACTAGCTACGGTTCAACATTGAACAAGCTTGTCGACTCCACGGCTTCGGATAAGGGGGCAGGTTTTACGATCAACATTCCTATCCGCAACCGCCAGGCGCAGGCGCTGCAAGTGCGTGGGGAACTGGAATACCGGCAGGCGCAAATGCGCTTGCAGCAGATCGAGAACCAGGTGCGCATCGAAGTGCGTAACGCGCAGTTCTCGGTCACGCAGAACCACGCTGCCGTGCAAGCTGCCCAGGCTGCAGTTGCACTTGCTCAGCAGTCGCTCGAGGCGGAACAAAAGAAATACAACCTCGGCGCATCGACTTCAACCAACGTGTTGAACTATCAGTCGCAGCTGGCAGCGGCGCGATCGCAATTGGTTTCGGCAGAGGCATCGTACGAGAAAGCGGAAGTTGAGCTTGACCGTGCGACTGGCTTATTGCTTGAACACGCGGGGATCGTGATGTCTGATGCGGAAAGCGGCGAGGTCACGCACGCGCCGCACATTCCTTTCGTAGCTCCACGAAAGGATGTCAGCTCGGTGATGCCGCCGCCGACAGAAAACGAGCAGCCGGCTCCGCAGCAGCCGTAGAAGCAAGTCATACCCAAGCGCGGCCAAGTCCCCACCCTCTCGCAAACAAAGCGACAAGGGTGGGGCAACCGCGACAACCGCCGGCGCGCATCCTTTTTATAATTCTTTACACTCCACTTGTTCTCCGCTGAATCTACACTGTAATGTCTCGCGATCTTACGAGCAGCGGGATGAACCTTGTCATTCGTGCGAGCGCGACCGCGACGATGCGCGTCGGGTTCGTTCAAGAAACCATGTGATTCTCATTCCAGTTCTTGTCTCAAATCCTGCTTTACATTCGCAAGATATTTTTCTTACGAGAGGAAATTTCCCATGTCAGGTTTGCACGTCAACCCCCGCAGTCTTCTGATTGTTCTCTTCGGGTTTGTGCTTGCATCGATCAGCTGGTCGCAGGAAACACCGGCGCCCGCGCAAGCGGCGCAAGGGCTACCTTCGGCTCCTCAAACCAACAGCGCAGCGGCAACAGAATTTTTGACGCATGATTATTCGCGGTCGGTCAAACCTTTCCCTGACGTTCTGGCGCCCTACGAGCCGCGCCCGGTGTCCCCCACTGATCTGATGAACTCTCCGCGCATTGACCAACTGGTCCGCGACGGCAAGCTTTATCTTTCGATGGATGACGCCGTCGCGCTTGCGCTCGAAAACAATCTCGACCTCGAATTAGCGCGCTACAACCTGAATATTGCAGACACAGATGTGCTGCGTGCTCGCGCCGGCTCCAACATATTGGGTGTCAACACGGGAATCATTCAGAACACGCCGGGTGGTGGCGTGGGAGGTCTGAGCGGCCCGGTGGGATCAGGCACCGGCGGAACGAGCGTGGCCGCGGGAGGTGCAGGAACCGGAACGAATGGATTGGTGAGTTCGACGCTGGGCATTGGCTCACCGATCACCAGCTTCGATCCCGTCATTACCTCCACCTTGCAGATGGACCGCGACTACGCGCTTTCAAGCAGCGCGCTAAGCGGTCAAGCGGTGACAAATAATAACAGCGGTACTAGCGATGTCAGCTACGTGCAAGGATTTCACACCGGCACGAATGTTTCGGTCGGATTCAACAATACGCACCTGACAACCGACAACCCCTTCAGTGCTCTTAGCCCGACACTTACTTCAAACTTTCAGCTCCGCGTAACCCAGCCACTATTACAGGGTTTCGGCTTCCTGCCAAACACGCGCTTCATCATTTTCGCGAGAAACAATCGCGAGATTTCAGACGTTGCCTTTCGTCTGCAGGTAATCACAACCGTTGACCAAATCGAGAACCTCTACTGGAACCTGGTTTACGCATTCGAGAACGTACGCGTGCAGCGGGAAGCGCTGGCATTTTCGGAGAAAACTTTGTCCGACAACGAAAAAGCGGTGCAGGTGGGCACCCTGCCTCCAATCCAGGTAGTGAGCGCGCAGAGCACGGTCGCGAGTAATCGGCAGGCGCTCACGGTTGCGCAGACCAATCTCGAGCTGCAGCAACTGCTGATGAAGAATGCCATCAGCCGAAATCTGGAGGATTCCCAGCTCGCGGCTGCGGACGTGATTCCGACTTCGACCATTCAGCTTCCGGCGCAGGAGCCCGTGACCCCCACACAGGATTTGATCACCGAAGCGCTGCAACACCGCGCCGAACTGGCCGAGTCGCGCATCGACCTTACTAATCGGAATGTTAATGACCGCGCCGTGCGAAACGCGATGTTGCCTTCTCTTGGTCTTTACGCGTATTACGGAGGGAGTGGGTTGGGCGGGAGTCTGAGCCCGAATGCTACGTTTTGTTCCTCGGGCACGAGTACGTCGGGAGTCTGCATCAATCGCAGTCGCATTCCTTCCCAATTCCTCTCGGGGCCGGTTGGCTACGGTTCGACTCTGAGTCAGTTGATCAATTCCACGGCGACCGATAAAGGGATGGGGATTACGCTAACAATACCGATCCTGAACCGCACCGCTCAGGCCGACCAGGTGCGCGCGCAACTGGAACTTCGGCAGGCGCAGGTGCGCTTGCAGCAATTGGAAAATCAGGTGCGGATCGAGGTCCGCAACGCGCAATTCGATGTGCAGCAAAATCGGGCCAGTGTTGATGCAGCGCAGGCGGCCGTCAATCTGGCGCGACAAACACTCGATGCCGAGCAGAAAAAGCTGCAGGCTGGCGTTTCAAATCCAACCAATGTTCTGCAAATGCAGGCGTCACTGACTACGACAGAGTCGAATTTGCTCTCCGCCCAAGCGGCTTATGAGAAGTCACAAGTCGAACTGGATCGCGCGACCGGGTTGTTGCTCGAACACACCGGCATTCTTGTGGACGATGCCGAACGCGCGCAAGTGACGCACATGCCAAACGTACCTTTTATTCAACCGAACACCGAGGTGCAAGTGCCAACACAGCCGCAGCAGTAAACCACAAGGACCTGCGGGGCGTCAGCAGCCAAAAACGTCTTTCTTGACAGCCTGCGCAGCGTCGAGGATTGGCGGAAAAGGCGAGCTCTTTTTAGGAGTTCGTCACAGCGCCAAGAATTGCAAGTGGTTAGGGTTCATAAGTAGAAGCCGCTTTCCTCTTTGAACTCCTTATTCCGTTTTACCCAGATTCTCAATTGCTCTGGTGTAAAAAAACCAAGATCCATATGTTGACTGTTCCTCAATTTGATGAAGCCTGGATGGGTCCCACTTAGATTTTCTTCTCCATTGGGCATGCGACGCATTAAATTGTTCATTTGCCACGCCAGTATGTCGGCCGCCTGAAGGGGCTTGAATTCCTCCTTGCGTTCAAATGAAAACCCTTCGGGTTCCAGTCCAAATTTGTCCCTCCATGAGGCGTGCATTGTGTGCATCATCGCCGAGATTTCTGCACGTTTTCCACTGCCGCTCATCTCCCAATCAAAGACGTAGCGCATTGGGAGGATAATTTGGCTGGACTCGCGCCATTCCAAGATGGACATCAAGCACTTGCGTACAGCAAAGGCGTAGTGTTCCCGGCCATAGTGGATTCTTAACTCATCCGGAACTTCCTCGTCGTATGCTTTTTTGGGGACGCCGCAGGCGATTCCGATTCTCTTATTTTCGTTGATGATTTTTGCTAGGCGGTCGTAAACATGGTCTTTCTTGGCATTGTCCCAGTCACAAAATGGTTTATGTCCGCGTTCACGCGGTGCCACAAAATCCGCCATGTGGAATACATCGAAGCCTTCTTCGACGCGAGCATCGTCCCACGCGTCCACAAAAGAGTCCCACCCTCGTTTGGTGGACACGTAACACGCTGCGATCGCAACCTCTGAGTTCCGATGAGTGCCGCTGTCGTCAAAGTAAACTTCATACATCCGTGGCTGGCCCTTCAGGCCTCCCGAATCCTAATTACTCCCCGCGCGAACTGCTCTTGACTTCTTCACTCAGCACGATCGCTTCGGCAATCTCCTTCATCGTCTTCCGCTTCTGGCGGCTCTGGCGCTGAATGCTGAGATAAGCCTGCTCTTCGGTCAATCCGAGATCGCGCTGCAGAATTCCCTTCGCGCGCTCCACCAACTTCCGCGTTTCGAGCTGCTGGGAAAGATCCGAGTTCGCAGTTTCCAGGCGCGCCATCTCGACCTCCGCCCCAGCTAGAAATCCGATCGTCGAGAGCAGGCGAATATCGCGCGAACTGTAAATATGCGGTTCACGGTGCTGCAGATTCATCACCCCCACCAGGCGCCCGCGCGATAAGAGCGGAACCGATAGAAAGGCTTCGTAACGGTCTTCCGGTAGCTCGGTGAAATATTTAAAACGCGGGTCCTTGTAGGCTTCCCGAAACACCGCGACGGGCTCACGATGCTCGGCGACCCACCCTGTAATCCCTTGTCCCAGGCGGAGTTTGAGGCTGTCGAGCAATTCCTGATGCGGGTTCTTTGAGGCCCGCAATACCAGGTCCGAGCCTTCCAGCACATAGATGAAGCAGGAATCACATTTGACCATTTCCACCGCGAAGTCCAGGACGCGATCAAGCGCTTGGTGAAATCCGTCGGCAGAGGCGATACGGCTGACGGTGTGGTGGAGCACATCGACATGCGAATCTTCAATATGAGTAGAGGAGGCCATGATTAGACGCTATCGGCGGCGGATACCAGCTGTCCAATTGCAATTTTTGATGGCCGCAATAAAGCAAAACCGGAATTTCGATTCGCGCCAAATTTAGGTTTTTGCGCTGCGAAACTTGCAACTTACTCCAGTAACACACGTGGTTACCATCAAAGTGCAATCGCTTGCAGTTCGACCGCAAGCTGGAGTTTAGCAACTTACACCTAAGTCTCTGATTCTACGCAAGCTACGATTGCGCGCGAGTTCGGTGTGCAAGCTGCTTTTGAAAAGTGCGCGCCCGGGGACTGTATATGAATGCCACTTCGAATGCGGCTGCTGGCCGGAAACCAAAGCTGACCGCATTGCCGCTATTAGTTATATTGCTTGCGATTGCGTACGGAATGTTAGCCAAGCTGGTGATCGAGCAGGACAGAATGATTGATGCGCAGCGCAGCCTGATTCGCTTGTTGTCCGATGACAACGTCGCATTGAGCTACCTGCACAAGCACACCAGCGTGCTGCCGAAGAAATCCGCCGGCAATGACATCGAAATTGAATTCGAGAATCCGGTGGCCAGGAATTCGAAAAGCAAGGGTTCATCGGCGCAAAATCGCTCAGATCAGGTCGAATTGAATCAATTCCCGTCAGCCCAGGTTCAAACAAATCAGGTTCAAACGAATCAGGTTCAAACCAGCCGGGTTCCGTCAACGAAGACAGGGCCACAGGCAAACACGAAAACAGACCGCAAGGCACGCAGAAAGTCGGTGCCGCCGCCGGCGGAGCTGACAGATCCGTCCGATCAAAGGCGAGTTCTGTTTTCAATCTAAGCAGTGCTTCGTGGTAGGTGCTATGAAAGCGATTGCAATATTAGTATTAGCTTCACTTCCCGTTCCCCAGGTTCAGTTCTCTCGTTCGGCATCCCAGCCGCAGCCACATTTTGTGCAGCAGGCTGCAATCACCCCGCATAAGGGCGGCCAATGGTATTTTGCCCGAACTGGTCACGCCGTCTATTGCTACGGCCCGGTGATGACGCTGCCAAATCGGCAGGGCGAAATCGAGCGCGTGGCCACGTTCTGCCGGGGCGATCGGCTGTTGGTTCCGTTAAAAGATTAGAAATCAGACGACGCTCGCGCCCAGGAGCCGACGCCGGCTACTGGACCGCACTATTCAGCCCTCGCGACCAGCTTCATCTGAAAGCTGTCGCTGTTTCCGAAAGTATGGGTGTTGCCGAAGTCGTCGCCAGCGAAATGGTGCTGGTTGAAGTCTCGAATAGCTTCAGTAACGCAAGGCCAGCACTGCGAGATTCAGCCGCCTCTTTGGTCGAAACACTACGGGAAGATCCGTTCGTACGGATCATTCCGCAAACATTTGAGCAATTTGAAAGCGCCCTGCAGCTTTACCGGCAAGCGACAGAT
>DATIYR010000259.1:0-5500 GCA_035517535.1 Terriglobales bacterium | reverse complement strand
ACCTTCTGAATTTTGGGCCGCGCAGACGCAGGTATCTTGGTCTCTATCATCGGAAATTGCGCCAATTCTGCAATCTAGCATAGGGGTACAGCCCATTCAACGAACTCCAAATCATCGATGCGAATCCGCCAACACGCATCTTCGCAGCTGAATCCGAACTTGTGGGTTCCGGCTTGATTAACGAGGGGCGAAAACTTCTAGAAGTATCTCTCGCGAAGTAACCCAATATGGTGCGTCACGTGTCCCGGAATGACATAAGCCACCGCCCGCACCGTGAACGGATTGCCGCTGGCCACCCCGCGCCGCGCCCAAGCTTCCGGCGGCATATTCCGCAGCAGCGAAATCGTCGAGAGCCGCACGCTCCGGAACTCCTCGATGTGCGCGGCCCAGGAAATCCCATCCGCCCCCGCGCCGGCAGCAGCGATATTCTGATCAAATCCGGGCAACGGCTCCGCAAATCCCCGCGCAAACCAAACCGCCCGGAACGCAAAGGCCCGCTCCGTATCGCTCACGTGATTCAGCACCTGCCGGATGCTCCACTTCTCCGGCGCATAACGCCAAAGCGATTTCTCCTCCGAAATCCCCGAAAAAAATCCCAGCGATTCGTCGAGTTGCGCCTCCGTGACCGCCACAACATCATCGCCGCGCACCTTGTCGATGTAAGTGAAGTAATGCGCCACCGCTTCGTCGCTTCCAGGCCGTCCGATCATGGCGTCAACTTACCTCCCAGTTCGCACGCCGCGTCTTCGGTAGCGCCAGCGTCCCTGCCGGCATCTTGCGACCGCAATCGTCGCGACAAGCTAGACTCGTCCGCGGACCCCCGACCCAACCACACGCACCAACCTACTGCCCCGCGGGCGCGGCCAGCGACCAATGCGCATCGCGCAACTGCCACCTTCCCTCGCGATACTCGACCACGCCTGTAAAATATCCGCTTTCCTCGACGCGTTTTCCCGCCGCATCCACTTGCACCTCGTGCCAACTCGTGCCCACCACGGCCAGATTCCGCGTCAGCGGATCGACGCGCAAATCATCGCCCCACTTCAATTCAATCTGCTTGATCATCGCCGCAACCGCCGGAAGCCCAGCCGTAACCGCCGCGCTATCCGCAAACGCTATGCGGCCCTCGACGGCCATGAAAAACGCCGGCGTATCCGCAAACTCCCGCCGCCAAGCCGTCGGCCCGTCGCGCGTAACATCCTGCGCCACACTCCGCATGAACGCGCGCACTTCGCCAGTGACGGCCGCAGCCCGCTCCGCCGTCAAACCCTCCGGCCCGCCCCGCCGATCGTGATGCATGTGGCATCCCGCAAGCCCCAGAGCCGCAATGACGAGAATGCACAACCGGTAGCGCATATCGCCTCCCACAAAATTCGGGCGAATTGTACCGCGAAGGGACGGCGAACTCCGCCATGTAGCTCAGGACTCTTTATCCTGACGCCCCTTGCCTGGGCCGGAGGACAGGCCTGAGGCCGTTGGGTGTCGACGACGCAATTTCAAAAGCGTAGGGGCCGGGGTTCAGCACCAACCCGGGTTGACCCTGGGTTTTTCCGTGCCACCCGATCGGGATTCAAAACCCAAAGCCGAGATGGGGTGTCCTGATCCAGCCCCCTTGTAAAAAAACTGCGCACCGTTGGCACATGATTTCATTAATAGTTCGTGTAAGTCACCATAGGCATAAGATGGCTTCGCGTAATCTAAAGATGGATAAAGACTTAGGGCAGACGTAAAAGGACAGTAGTTTGGTTACTCGGGTGCCATGAAGTCCAAATAATTCACGGACACTTGGGGAGGTGTCGTCATGAGATTCCGTAAAGCGTTCCTGATCGTCATCTTGGCGTTACTCGGCGGCACCGCCGTCCACGCCTATCAGGCGTCCGGTGATTCCAGGAACCGCCCCACACAGGGGGCTTCCGAACCGAGTTCCCTCATGCTTCTCGCAGGCGGCGTCGTGAGTCTGTGGTTCGCGCGGAAGCGAGCCCGTTCCAACGGACCGAGGTCCTAGCTGGATCACTTGTGGCACTCATCTAGGACCCGTTTGAACTCGGGTTTCTCCAGAAAGCTAGCGAAATCCGGTTCGAGACGCGCTTGCCCGGGCAATGACCCGTGCGCACATGCCTGTCTCAAACTCTTCAACGTTTCTTCTTCGTTCTTCAATACCGCCATGACTTGAGCCTCGTCGTACATCACATCCACGCTGGAAGGGTCATATTGGCGTGCGCTGCCGATAGTACCTATCGCTAACTCGCGGCGGCCGAGTAGCGCGTAGCACCGCGCCAAGTTTCCAAGCACTTCCGCATTCCTCGGATTGCCTTCCAGTTCCTTACTTGCAAGCTGGACCGCCTTCTCGTAATTCTCATCCGCTAGTTTATTCTTTCCCGACAAGCGGTACGCGTCGCCCAGTTGTATCTCGGTCAAATAGTCGTTTGGGTTCAGTCCTAAGGACTTTACGTAGGAGATGACAGCCTCTGGGTACTGCTGCAGGTAAAAATGGGCCGTTCCAAGACTCAGGTAGGCGTCGGCGGTCGGTGTCATCTGGACCGCAATCTCTTCTTCCTTGCGGCATCCCCAATAATCTGCCTCATCACACAGTGCATCGCCCAAGTTTTTGTAGCCGATCGAGTTATCGGGGTCCAACTCTTTTACCTTCCTAAACGAGTCAGCGGCCTTGTCGTATTCTCCATAATGTATCTGAGCGATCCCGAGCTCATTGTAATTCAACCAAAACTCTGGATTGATCGCGACTGCATTGTTGAATGCAGTCAGCGCCAGTTGCTCCTGGTCTTTTCCTCCAGCTTGCATGTAGGCTCTGCCCAAAAGCACCCAAACGGCATCTGAATTGGTGGAAAGATCCGATGCTCGCTTGAATTGGTCGATCGCCTCATCCGTGTCTCCCATTTCGCTGTAGACATTCCCCAGAGCGATATGAATCGAAGGGCTTTTATCATCCTCTGACTGCGCCTGCCGGGCCGCTCTGAGCGCTTTGTCGGCCCATGAGCGATCTTTCGTCTCGCGCCAGCGCATTAGAAAGGCATCCGCCTCGCCTGAATACGCGAGCGCGAAGTGAGGGTCTCTGCGTATCGCCTGATTGAAAAATCCAAACGCCGCCGTTGGCGATTTTCTCTGCAGCTCATTTAAGCCATTCGAGTAACTGTCGTATGCATCGGCGTCGTAAGTTAGGCGAGCCGACGCTTGCGCTCTTTCCTCGGTGCTGGGGTGTAGCTGCAGAGCCTTCACGAGGCCGTCATATATCTGTTCCCCCAGATTCTGTGCGTCGGAAATAATTCCCGGGAACTCGCGATTCCAGACATCGTGATTGTTCCAAATATCCGCAATCTTAACGCTAACCACGACCTTCCCAATGTCCCCATGCACGTATCCCGTCAGCAAAAGGTTTACGCCGAGCTGGTGCGCGATGGTGCTCGGCGAGGCGTTTAAGTCGGCAAGATCTCCGGCCGCGCGCGACGAAGTAACTGTCAGTTCGTGAAGCGCCAACAGCTTTAGCGAGAGCTGTCTGCTCAGGCCCTCGGCCACCGGCCCAAGCGTCTGCGATTTCCCGTCTTGAACCCTAAACGGAATAACCGCGAGAAACTTCCCGCGATCGAGTGACGGAACTCCGGCGGGAGGACTATATTTCTCGGGAGCACGGTGGAACACGATTGGTCGCAGGCTAACGATAGCGAATGTGGCCGCGGCTAGGACGAATATCACGCTTAATGCGCCCAGGCGCCTCGAGCGCTGCTTCTGCGGAGGCGGCACATATACAGGACCCGTTCTCTCCAAATCGATCTGCAGTTCTTTGGCCGACTGATAGCGATGATCTGGATCCTTATCGAGCGTTTTCAGGATCACGCTCTCTAGCCCCGCGGAGATCTTGCGATTAATGGCGCTTGGTGGCTGCGGAGGCTTATGTACGATCGAATCTATCAACAGCGGCACAGACGTCTCCGGAAATGGACGCCGGCCTGTTCCCATTTGATAGAGGACCGCGCCGGCTGAATAGATGTCGCTCCGCTGATCCACAGGCTGTCCCTGCAATTGCTCCGGCGACATGTAAGGCAGAGTCCCCGCAACTTGATTGCTCCCGGTGATGCTTTCGGTGGCGTCCAATTGATCGGTCCGCACCAGTTTTGCCAAGCCGAAGTCTAGAATTTTTAGCCTGCCGTCAGGAGTAACGCGCAGATTGCTCGGCTTCACATCCCGATGAACCAAGTGCTCTTGGTGGGCCGCCCCCAACCCTTGCGCGAGTTGCACGCCGAGGCGAAGAACTTCTTTTTCGCTCAGCGGCCCGTCGCTGAGCATTTGGTCCAGCGTCACGCCGGGGATGTATTCCATTACGAGAAAGCTCACGCCGTCCTGAACGTCGAAATCATGGACGGTTGCGATGTTCGGATGGCTGAGCTTTGAGAGAGCGTGCGCTTCCTTGCGAAAAGACTTGAGGGCCGCGGCATCCTCGAGCATCGACTCCGGCAACACTTTCAGCGCAACGTCGCGATCCAGCCGCTCATCTCGCGCGCGGTACACCACACCCATACCACCGGCCCCGATTTGTTCAACCACTCGATAATGGCCTAAAGTCTGGCCAATCATGGGAAGGGTTACAGACCTGGCGGGATACTAGATGTTCAATCCGGTTAAGTCAACTTCCGGGTGAATTGAGTTGGGTGCGTCACTTCAGCCGCATTGCTTTCATTTCTTGAAAACCCTCATCCGGCTTGTCGTTTTTAACTTGACATTCTAGTACTCATATGCTAACAATAGCCGAGTACTGAGCGGCCCCTAAGCGCGGGGCTGGCTCTCCAGAGCCTGCGGCAAGTTTGTCCTGAGCGTAGCCGAAGTATCCGCGCCGAAAAATCCAAAATTGGGAGTGACGAAAAGTGCTTGGCCCAAGCGCCGAGTTTGACGGCCGTTGTGGGAGAGGGTCTTCAAACCCTCCCAGTGTTCGGACGCTATCTCATTGCCGGTATCCAGCGACTACAGCGAGAGACGGCTACAACTCATGCGCAGACGACAACCGCCCGTTCGACGTCTGACTCGAGCGAAACTCAAGATGACCAGAGTCCGACAATCCATCGGCAGCGGGAATAGGCCAGCTCTACACACTTCATCAGCTTCCTCCAGAGCCTCTAGGTCCCGTGAAAAACGCGCTGCGCGCCGCTTTGATTTTTGTTTCGGTTAGAAAAAATTATGTCGCGTGTTTTGTGTAGTATACAAAAATTTTAATTGAACCCTTGTTTCGGTTAGAAAGATTGTCAGGTGAACAAAACTCGGACGGGGGACGGGCGGAAATGGAAGCCCGGTCGGCCAACGGCAAGACGGACCGGCCGTACGCGGCCCCGCAATTCGGTTGAGCCGGGGGGAAACGTGGCCTATAATCACTGGTTTGGGCGCATAGTGAGGGCGCTGCCTGCACATGCTCGACGTTATTCAACAGCGGAAGACTGGCGTGAAGATTGTGATGGGAGTGATTCTCGTCATGATCTCGTTCGCCATGGTGATT
>DATIYR010000258.1:0-8717 GCA_035517535.1 Terriglobales bacterium | reverse complement strand
CAAAGTCTTCTGGATCGTCTTTAGTTTCCTCGGTCTCATCGCCGATTTCAAACTTCCGCTATGGCTGGGCCTGATCGCTACAATTCCGATCGGCGTTGTGAGCTGGTGGGTAGCCTACCGTAGCGACTGGTTCTAGCGAACTTCGAGCAAATTGCTGCCAGTTATGGGCGAGAACTCCTGCGGTTATGATTGACGAACCGCCGCCTCCGACCTAAGATTCTTCGGAAAGCTGAGCTGCCCGAGCTTTAACCATTGCAATGCGCGGTCCGATTATTTGCGTTCCTCTGTTGCTTGCAGTGTTTTCCACCGCGGGTGCTCAGACGCCTCCTTCGCCGCAACTTGAGTCTCGTCCCGCCGCAACGAAAGCACCGCCCGGTGGCACTGAGCGGCGACTCACGATTGATGTACAGGTGACCGATCATTCAGGCGCTCCCGTTCGAGGATTGCAGCAACAAGATTTCACCCTGCTCGATGACAAGCAGCCGCTGAACATTACCTCTTTTCGCGCGGTGGACAACAAAATCACATCCTCCGATGATCCCGTCGAAATGTTTCTGGTCATCGACGCCGTGAACACCGGGTTCCAAACCGTGACTTATGAGCGCGCGCAGGTCCGACAATTCTTGCTGCGCAATAATGGTCATCTTGATTTTCCTGCGTCGTTCGTGGTCTTGACCGACACCGGAACCAAAATCCAGAACGGTTCTTCGCGTGACGGAAACGCCATGGTCGCCGTCTACGATCAATATGAGACCGGGCTGCGTTCCATTGCCCGCTCTGCCGGTTTTTACGGCGCCGCTGAGCGCTTCGATCTTTCCTTGAAGGCTTTGAACTCGCTCGCGGCCTATTTGAAGACGCGCCCCGGCAGAAAGCTGGTCATCTGGTTCAGTCCGGGGTGGCCGCTGCTCTCGGGGCCGGGCATTGAGCTTTCCCGTAAGAACGAGGAGCAAATTTTTGGGGGGATCGTCAATGCCTCGACCCAGCTCCGGGAAGCGCGCGTGGCTGTTTATGCGATCGATCCGCTCGGCGTGGCAGATTCAGGTGGCCTGCGAACTTTTTACTACAAGGAATTTCTCAAAGGCGTGACCGCGCCCTCGCACGCGCAGGCCGGCAACCTGGGATTGCAGGTGCTCGCGGTGCAAACCGGCGGGCTTGTGCTGAATAGCTCGAATGACGTGGCGGAGGAACTGGCAAAGTGCGCTTCCGACGGAGACGCTTTTTATGTCCTCTCTTTCAACGCCGTTCCCGCGGATAAACCGGATGAATATCACTCGCTGGCGGTGAAAGTTGATAAGCCGGGAGTGAACGTGCGTACCCGCTCCGGCTATTATGCGCAGCCGTGATGGCTATGAAACGGGCGGCGCAGATCGCATTTCTTTTCTCGGCACTGTTCGGCTGCTTTTTCTTATTCGGAATAACGGATTTTGGCCAGACCGTTTTGCGTGGTTCAATTCCGCACAACGCGACTCCTATGCAACTCGATGATATCTACATGGGAGCTGGACTGGCTCCGTGGGTCTACGGTCTAGGTCCGTGTGTCCTGCTAGCGCTCCTGGGAGGTGCACTACTTCTTGCCCATCGGCTTAAGCGTGAGTCGCGCTGATAACCTTGGGCGCCGCAATTCACTTAATACAGTCCCGCTTGTCCCTTCGGCCTGGTCTTCCATCTGCGGTGCACCCATAACCATTGGTCGGGATATTTGCGAACGTAACCCTCAATCACTTTCGTGAACTTCGCCGTGTTCGCGACGACGTCGGCTTCCGTGTTGCCAGATCGAATCAGTTCCACGGGAGGATCGAACCGCAAACGATATTTCTGCAGAGCCGGGTCCCAGATGGTGAATCCCGGGACGACCGCAGCATCGGTCTTCAGCGCAACACGCGCCACGCCACTTGCCGTGCAGGCCGGAATGCCGAAAAAATCGACGAACACGCCCTGGCTGGCGATCATATTTGTGTCCATCAGCACGCCGACGGTTTCGCCTTTGCGCATGGCCGCGATCAGCCCCCGCGCGAAATCCTTGTCCACGGCCTTATTTCCGTGCATGGTGCGGTACTTGCGGGTGAGCCGGTCGAGATAAGGATTATCCAGCGGCCGCATGACAATGTTGAGCGGATAGCCGTACAGCGAGTGCGCAAAGGCGGAAAGCTCCCATGCGCCCACGTGACCGGTAAGAAAAATCACACCTTTGCCGCGAGCCAGCGCCCGCTCAAAATTTTCGAAGCCCTCGTAAACTACAGTCTTGGCGACGTTCTCGCGGGTATATTTCGGAAACAGGCATACTTCCGCAACCTGCCGGCCCAGCGACGTGAAGACCCCGCGAAGAATTTTCTTCCGTTCCCGCCGGGATTTCTCGGGAAACGCGAGCTCCAGGTTGCGCATGCCTACGCGGCGCAATTTCCCATGCAGAAGATAAACCAGCCAGGCGATCGAAATTCCCGCCGCGCGGGCCAGTGGACGTGGCAACGCGCCGACAAGTTTCAGCAGGGTCCACGCCAGCGCGTATTCGAGTCGGTAGCGCAATCGATGGCTGACGGTAGCACCCGCGAAATTTTGCTGTCAAATACGAGATGCTTGATCTGGCACTCGGCACTCAGCACTCAGCAGTCAGCACTCAGCACTCAGCAGCCACCCGGGATGTCATTCCGAACGCCTCCAGGGGTGAGGAGTCTGCTTTTCCGGTGGTCTGGCATATCAGTTGGGAAACAGCAGATTCCTCACCGCTAAAGCGGTTCGGAATGACATCATTAATGCTTGACTGATGAATGACTGCCTACTACTGAGTGCTGAGTGGTTCTTGAATCCCGTTCGTCCCTATCAGTTGGGAAACAGCAGATTCCTCACCGTTAAACCGGTTCGGAATGACATGATTCATGCTTCAATGACTGCCTACTACTGAGTGCTGAATGCTGAATGCTGACTGCTGAGTGCTGAGTGCTGAGTGCTTCTTGAATCCCCTTCGTCCCGTCCTTAGACTAATTACGTGCACTTTCATTCTCACGGCGAGCACTCTCATGGCGGGCACTCTCATGGCGGAAATGATCGCACCTCGCTGGTCCTGCGAGTATCGCTGTTCGTCACCGCCGCGTACATCGCGCTGTTGGTAGTCACGGGAATCCGCTCTCATTCTTTGGCGCTGCTCTCGGAAGCGGGGCACAACTTAACCGATTTCGCCGCTCTGCTGCTCTCGCTTGTGGCTGTGTACTTTCATTCTCGTCCGCCGAGCGCCACGCACACCTATGGTTACCATCGCGCCGGAGTTCTCGCGGCTCTGGTCAACGCCGGTGCTCTGGTCGGGATTTCGTTTCTGATTTTCTACGAAGGCGTCCGCCGGGTGCTGAATCCTCAGCCGATCCATGCGCAAACCATGATGTGGGTGGCCGCCACCGGTGTCTTAATGAACGGCGGCATCGCCTTCATGCTTTACCGAACTCATCGCGACGTGAACATCCGCAGCGCCCTGCTCCACGAGATCGGGGACACGGTTTCAACCGCCGCGGTCATTGTTGGGGGCTGGGCAATTCTCGCCACCGGGCAGTTCTGGATCGACGCCGCACTTTCATTTGGAATTGGCGCGCTGATTCTCTGGTCGAGCTTTGGCATCATGCGCGAGACGCTGAACATTCTTTTGGAGGGCACGCCGCGTGGTATGAAGTTGGCGTTGGTCGAAGCTGCCATTCGCAGGATCGATGGCGTGAACGACGTCCACGATTTGCACGTGTGGAGCATCGGCTCAGAGACCAGCGCGCTGTCGTGCCACATTTCGATCGCCGACATTCCGCCCTCGGCCAGCGAACGCATTTTGCGCGACGTGAAGGAGCGGCTGCATCAGGATTTCCGCATCGACCACACGACCATCCAATTCGAGCACGTGGTCTGCGAGGTGGCGCACGGATGTGTGATCCCGGTCAGCGCGTCGGAAGAAACACGTCATCACTGACGCCGAACTCCGAGAGGAGTTGCGCCAGCCGATCTTCCGAGACCGCACCCAGTCGAGTTATTGCTGAAACCCTTTTCGCAAAATCTGGATGCGTCATAAAGAGCTCGGTAAGAGCTCCCCTCTCAATAGGGGTGTTGGTTTTACTGTAAAGAGCAGCCAATGCGCGTATCGCTGCTTCGGGATTTCTTGTGAGCAGCACGGCGTCGCGGTCAGCGCGATACTCATCGCGACGAGAGACGGCGTAATGACTTAACAACACCGCCAACAGGGACAGGGCGATTAATGCGGAGCCGTGCTGCCTCATTACGGACGCGAATGCAAATGAAAGTACAGCTAGACACATGGGCAATGTCAGCAGCAAAATGAAATGCTTTTTGCCATCATTGTTTTTATTGTGAGCTAACTCATGTGCAATAACGTAGTCGAGTTGAGGTCCACGCAGATACTCACCGAAGTTATCGGTAAGGGCGACACCTCGCCATGGGGCGAAGGCGTTCGTAAGCGTTCCTCGTCCGGGCGGGATAACATAAATCCATTTGATTGACACGCCCATCTTTTTGGCGAGTTGCAGCGTACGAGCATACAGGGTCCCCGACTTCACTCTCCTTTTCTTGAAGCCTTGAGCCGAACGCAGACGCATCGATCCGACGACAGCGGCCACACCGGCTGCCAACAACCAGATAGGAGCTGACAATCTCCTCTCGTAACTCCGTTCGAAGCCCATCGCCATCAGAAGAATGGTCAGGCAAGGATGAACGCTGCCCCACAATGCTAGTCGAAAAATGTCTTGAGCAGTCCATCTTCGCTCAAGAACCCGTGTGTCGATTAAGCGCAACGTCAACAGCAGGAGAAAGTTGCTCGTCAGCGGGACCGTCCAAAAGGTCGCGACGGAGAAATACATTCTGGCAAGAGAGCACCACACGATAAGTGCCAACAAGAATGCAACGTGATTAGCCCGGCGATGTCTTAGCCAATATGGAGCGCATTCGCCGTCGGTGTTGGGTAGCGTGAAATAACGCGCCAAGCTGCAAATAATGAGGAGTGCGAGAAGAGCCAGGAGCAGCAACGGGGCCGCAAATTCGCGAACTTGGTACATATGCCCGAGTTGATGTAGTGTAGCTCATTTACTCTGCTGTTCCCATATTCCCCTTACTCTTTCCAGAGTATCGGCCTCTTCCGGCAGCTTGTCGGGCCTTAGCCGCACGATTCGCGGGAAGCGCAACGCATAGCCGCTCGCGTGGCGGTCCGATTTCATGATGTTGTTGAACGCGACTTCGAGCACGATTTTCGGTTCGACCGTACGCCGGAATCCCTGGTCTTCGATCGTGTGCTCGATGAACCACTTCGTCATCTCCGCAATTTCTACGTCGGTCAGACCCGAATACGCTTTACCGATATTCAGCAGGCGCACGCCGTCGCGCACCGCGAAGGTGTAATCACTCAGCACACCGATTCGCCTGCCATGCCCGTACTCGACGGCCGTGACCACCACGTCTAAGGTCGCCAGCTCGCGTTTTAATTTCAACCACGATTTCCCACGCCGGCCGGGTGTGTACGGCGACTTGGGATCTTTGATCATCAATCCTTCGTTGCCCCGTGCCTGCACAGCATCGAAAAGCTGATTCAATTCTTCTGGCGAGGATGCTTGGAACATGGGAGCTCGAATCACCTGCGCCCTCGGTTCTCTTTCATCTTTAGCAAATCCAAGCAGCGGCTGAGCATGAGCTCCGGATTTCCTTTGTGGCCGTTTGTGTCCTTCGTGGTTAATGCTTCTCAAGAGCTCATTCAATATTTGAGCTCTCTCGATCAACGGCCGATCGATCACTAGATCTCCACCTGCATGCAGAACGTCAAACACGAGGTAGGCGACCGGAACATCTCGCATTAGTTGTTCGCTGACCTTCTTGCGACCGAGCCGCTGCTGCAAAGCGCTGAAAGGCAGAGCGCGCCCTTCGACGGGCAAGGACCCGACAACCCCGCTCAGGGCAGGCGCCCGTCGCTCCACGCCTCCTGCGGGGACACGGGCGTCCTCGTCCGCGTCAAGGTTAGTATCCGGATCTGCCGCGGACGCCGAATAGCTCCACGCCAAAATCTCGCCGTCGAGAATCGCATCCTGCGGCAATCCTGCAAACGCATCCGGCAGTTCCGGGAAGGATTCGGTGATCTCATCGCGCGTGCGCGAAAAGAACCGTACCGTGTCTCCCGAACAGTGCGCGTGCGCGCGAATGCCGTCGTACTTGTCTTCCACCCACGCATTCTGGAAATAGCTCAGTGCATCCTCTGCCGATTCCGCCGGGCTGGCCAGCATGAAGCCGATCGGATGGAACAGCCGCATGGTTGCCTGGGCAAGCCGGTTCTCGGCCGCCAGCCGCAGCGTCTCGCCGATATCGCCCAGCAGCATGTTCGCCCGCTGCACCTGCGGAAGTTTTGCGGCAAACGCCTTGGCAATCGCCTCTTCCACCAAGCTCTCTTTCAACCCGATCCGCAGGTCGCCGGTCATGATCTTCACGATGTACTTGGCCTCGAGCGGTGAAATTTCGGTGAGGAGTTTGCGAACCAGGATTCCTTTTGCCGCCGGACCACGCGCGGCCGCGATCTCGCGAAAGACAAGCTGAACTCGTGATGGCGAGAGGTACTGATTGCTATCCTTACGGTTTGGCAACACCGCCCCCGCAACTGCGCCTAAGTCTCCGTGCTCACGATACGCGGCAGTCAGCTCTCGATCGTCCTTACCCGACAGTTCTTCGACTGCGCTCCACAGCAGCCTGCCGCCAACTTGCAACGTGGTCTCTTCCCACGCAGGAAACGGCCGCCCAGAGAAGAAGACAGCCGCGACCGCAGCCTCCTCGGCAGGAACAGATTTGAAGTAGTCCGCCAGCAGCGCCGTCTTCTCGAGTTTTTTGGTCGTGGCGGCGATCCGGTCGGCGGTCTGGGCGAAAGCGAGCATCATCTTTCTGAGGCTAGTGGTTTCTGAGTGGCCAGTGGCTGGTGATTAGTGATCAGCACGCGAGCGCCCACTGATCACTATCCGCCCGCCACTGCTTGCGGGGCAGCTTTCCCTGCGTGTGGTACTCTAATACCGGAATCAACTCGCCCGCTAACCATCTAATCGACATGCGGTTTCTCCGTACATTGTGGCGCTTCCTGGTAGCTATTCAGCTTCTGCCGGCTCTCGAAGGCGGCGAGGAGACTCTGGTCGGCGGGCAAGCCGTACTCGAGGGTGTGATGATGCGGACGCCGCACGCCTGGGCGATCACCTGCCGCAAACCCTCGGGCGAGCTTTCAAGTCACAGTGAGCCACTGGAGCGCCTTTCCGAGAAACATAAATGGATGGCTTGGCCTGTGGTTCGCGGACTGATAACGTTGGGCCACGCGATGGTCCTGGGTTTCCGCGCGTTGAAGTTCTCCGCCAACGTTCAATTGGATGAGCTGCAGAAGAACGAAACCGGCAGCGCGCCCGCGAAAAAATTCGAAATCAGCGGCTGGATCGCGACCGTCAACATCATCATCTCGGTCGGCTTCTTCATCTTCATGTACAAATACCTGCCGCTCGTCGCCACCACGGAACTGAAGAAGGCGCATCCATCGCTGAACGGGCAGATTTCGTTTAACCTCATCGACGGCCTCATCCGTCTCGCGCTCTTCCTTATCTTTATTTGCGGAACATCGTTGCTGCGCGATATTCGCCGCGTCTACCAGTATCACGGCGCCGAGCACAAGACGGTATTCGCCTTCGAGAATGGCGATCCGCTCTCGACCGCGGAAGTGCAGAAATATCCGACCTTCCATCCCCGCTGCGGCACCAGCTTTCTTATGACCGTGATGATCATCTCGATTTTTGTTTATATGATTTTTCCGGTCACCACGTTCTGGGCACGGTTTGCGCTACGGATTGCACTGCTGCCGGTGATCACGGGAATTTCCTACGAGATCATCCGCTTCGCCGCCAAACGCCGCAAGTCGCTCTTCGCAATCATGACTGCGCCGGGACTTTGGCTGCAGCGGGTGACCACTCGCCCGCCATCCGATCAGCAAGCCGAATGCGCCATCTCCGCCCTCGACTCCGCCATGGAAATTGAGAAAGTCCGCGGCGGGGAATTGGTAATCGCCTGACCGTCGGATCCCGTATAGGCTCTCGCACTAAATCCACATTTTTCTCAAGAAGATTGGGGTGCCCTGTCCTTATCTCGCGCTTTTTGCGAGACAGGGCGGGGGATTTTGAATTCCAGGCAGGGAGCTACTCGCCTTCGCCGACTTTAAGAACAGCCAAAAACGCCTCTTGGGGAATGTCCACCCGCCCGATGCGCTTCATGCGCTTCTTGCCTTCTTTCTGCTTTTCGAGGAGTTTGCGTTTGCGGGTGATGTCACCGCCGTAGCATTTGGCGAGGACGTTCTTGCGCATGGCGGCGACGGTTTCGCGGGCGATGATTTTTGCGCCGATCGACGCCTGAATCGGCACTTCGAACATTTGACGTGGGATCAGCGCGCGCATTTTCGAGACCAGGGCCTTGCCGCGCTCGTAAGCGAAATCGCGATGCACGATGATCGAGAGCGCATCGACCGGATCGCCAGCGACAAGAATGTCGAGCTTCACCATGGGCGACTCCCACGTGCCGGACAAGTGGTAATCCAAAGATGCGTAGCCGCGAGAAACCGATTTCAGCCGGTCGTAGAAGTCGAGCACGATTTCGTTCAGCGGCAATTCGTATTGCAGCATGACGCGCGTTGAACTGAGATATTCGAAGCTCTTCTGCTTGCCGCGTTTTTCTTCGACCAG
>DATIYR010000257.1:0-8887 GCA_035517535.1 Terriglobales bacterium | reverse complement strand
ACATAGACCAAGGAGGGCGTTCTCCGGCCTGGCGAGAACTGAGCATGTTAACTTTGCTGGATGATGTTCGGAACTGGCCGGCGTTCCACCATTCTTTGTGCTATTAGCCAACTGCTTTGCGTTTTTCTCTGTTCATTTGCGAACGCCAATACCGAGTACTACCGGCACATAATTTTCGATAACAGCCTGGAATCGGATGCGTACTACTACAGCGACGGCCGTGCATCTGCACCCTCTACGCTGCAGCTTGAACATGGCAGGCTCCCGGTCAGTCACGATTTGTTTTTCACCCCTCCCAATGCGCTGCGTTTAACGTGGCGATCAGCGCCGAATGGGGGATGGGAAGCCAGTGTTCGCGCGATGAACTTCCGCAATCGCGAGATGAAGTTCGATGGCGACACACTCTACCTCTGGTGCTATTCGCCGGCTGAAGTTGAGGGGGATGATCTGCCGCTGGTTCGACTTTCAGATGCGAACCAGAATTTTTCGTTGCCGCTCGCACTCGGGAAATTCCAATCGCGTATTCCCGCCCGGAAATGGCTCCAAATCCCCATTCCACTCTCGGCATTTCGGAGCGGATCAATTCGTTCGTTTCAGCCCAACAGAACGGCAAGAATTCTCTTTTCGCAGAGCGCGGCCGATGATCAGGAGCACACGCTGATTATTGACGATGTGAAAATTGATGCTGCAGTTGCTGCCGCGAGCGTTTCAGGAGAAGCCGCGAGCTTGCCCGCCCCGCAAAATGTCACTGCCCGGGGATATGAGCGTCACATCGACATTTCCTGGGAGCCGATTAATTCGCCGGAGCTGCAGAATTACGTCATCTATCGTTCTGTTGACGGGAGGAAATTTCTGCCGGTCGGAATTCAGGAACCGGGAATCAATCGTTTTAGCGACTTTCTTGGCCGAACCGGAGTTACTGCAACGTACAAGGTTGCCGCTTCTGATCGTCGCTATCGGTTCTCTGCATCTTCGAATGCCGCCAGCGCGACAACGAAGACTATGAGCGACGACGAGCTGCTCACCATGCTGCAGGAGGCGTGCTTTCGCTATTACTGGGAGGGTGCGCACCCTCTTTCCGGCACAACGCTCGAGAATATTCCGGGAGACGATCGCATCGTGGCTACCGGCGCGAGTGGTTTTGGAATTATGGCGCTGATCGTTGGCGTGAATCGTGGCTTCATAACCCGCGACCAGGGGCTCGATCGGATGGTCAAGATCGTGAGCTTTCTTGAACGGGCGCCACGATATCACGGCGTCTGGTCACATTTTATGGATGGATCCACAGCGAAGACCCTGCCCGTCTTCGACATGTTCGACGACGGCGGTGATTTGGTTGAGACTGCGTTCCTGATGGAAGGGCTACTCGCAGCGCGGCAATATTTCAACGGACCTGGTGAGCGCGAGCGTGATTTGTGTTTCCGCATCACGCACTTGTGGGAGACAGTCGAATGGGATTGGTATCAGCGTTCGCCGCAATCGAGGGCGTTGTATTGGCATTATTCGCCGGATTGGTCGTGGTACATCAATCACCAGATCACAGGATTCAATGAGTGCATGATCGTGTATCTTCTGGCGATTGCCTCGCCGACGCATGCGGTTCCCGCTGAGCTTTATTACTCGGGCTGGGCAAATGGAATTGGCGGCGGGAAGGACTACATTAACGGCCATACCTACTTTGGGATCAAGCTTGACGTTGGGCCAGGCACGGGCGGGCCTTTATTCTTCACGGATTACTCATATATGGGTTTTGATCCGCGCGGCATTCGTGACCGATTCACCGACTACTTTTTGAACAACCGCAACATTGCGCAGATCAATCTGGCGTATTGCATTCATAACCCAGGAGGGTATGAGGGCTACGGCGCGAATTTCTGGGGGTTAACAGCAAGCGATGGTGCGGATGGTTATTTGCCGCACGAACCTACGCCGAGATTGGATGACGGCACTATGACTTTCACCGGCGCGCTCTCATCATTCCCGTACACGCCCGAGGCATCGATGCGAATGTTCAAGCACGTTTATCGCGATCTTGGCGACCGAATCTGGGGCGTCTACGGCCCGCGCGATGCGATCAACCTGACCGAAGATTGGGACTCTCCAATTTTCATGGGACTCAACCAGGCACCGATCCCGGTGATGATTGAGAACTACCGAACAGGGCTGATCTGGAAGTTGTTCATGTCAAACCCGGAGATTAAGCCAATGCTGGAGAAGATTGGGTTTAAGCCGGATGGAGTTGAAACTCATAACTGACATCTTTATCGTATTGCTGGGACGTTATCGATTCGCCTATCTACGCATGGGTGAAGGAAGCCGACGTACGGTTCCTCTCCGCTCCATTGACGTCGGACCGGTTCGGAATGACATCGTCGTGTGAAATGCAAAGAAAAGGCGTGCTCAATGAAAGGGCACGCCGATATAAATCAGGACGAACGAAATTGTTAGAAGCTGAAGCGGCCTCCGATCACGACAACCCGCCCACTAAGGGCGCCGGTAATGATGCCGAAGTTCGAGCTGCCGACGATATTCGAAATCTGGTTAGGGTTAAAGTTCAGGTTATTGAAAACATTCCAGACGTCCATTCGAAGCTCGATCTTGGCATTTTCGCCGATGCCGCGCATGGTCGGCAGGCCGAAGGCTTTGGCAATGGTCAGATCAAGGTCCTTATATCCAGGCATGTTGAGCGAATTTCGCTTGACCCCGGGAGGTTGAGGAAGCGCCGGGCCATAAGCGGTTCCGCTAAAAGCGGTATAACTTGGCGCGGCGAAGTATGCGGGGCCTCCATTGGGGAAGTTTGAGCCGGCAACAGTTTTGAATGCGTTGTTGCTGGTGCTCGAGCCCGCACCGCCGAGGTACGCACCGGGGTAAAGTTGACCGTAGCCGCAGGTTCCGCAATAAAGGCTGCCGTTCGCCACACTGTAAACCGGACTCCACGGGAATCCGGAGTGAAGGTTGAAAATCGGACTCAGAGACCAACCGCCGACGATTTTGTCCAGCCAACCGCTGTTACCCCGGAAGAAAAGAGGCTGCCAGACGCCGAACAGCCTGAGTGCCTTGCCAACGTTGTAGTCGGAGCGTCCATAGCTTAGCGCGGGATCATAGGGATAGTCTTGCTCGAAGTAGGGGCCGGAGCTGGTATCCATGCTCTTGGCCCAGGTGAATTGTGCATCGGCCATGAAATGTTTTGAGAACTGGTGCTTCAGTTCAGCGAGCATGGCGTTGTAATTGCCCCAACCGTTCACGTTCCAGTAGTCGCCACCGCCGACCTGCGGGTTCAGGGTGTACCCCTTGGCCGCAGCGAAGGCGTTCGGATTTTCGTGGAAGTAAATGTCGCGAGACAGACTGCCTTGATATCCCAGCGTTGCGACGATGTTGTTGCCAAAATCGTACTCCGTGTCGAGGGAGTAATGGTGAACCCGCTCAGTGGGGAAGTCGACGGGGAAGATACTTAAGCCAACCTGTCCCGTGGTCGGCAATCCATTCGTACCGAAACTGGCAATCGTGTTCACGTTGCGCGGATAAGTGGTGAGCGACGTCGGACTCCCCGCTGTGGCATAAATGATGCCTGGGTTAGGAGAAGTTGGCGTCGCCATGGTCAGAGTCGGGAAGGTGATCAACCCGGGGTTCGCGTTGATATTGGCAGAGATGGCGATCTCATTCTGGTTGTAGTTCAGTCCATAGCCACCTCGAACGACGAGCTTGTCGTTGAACATGGCCGGACTCCAGGCGAAACCGATCTGCGGCCCGAAATTGTCTTTCTGTGCGTTCCAGGATTCTCCGGGACGCACGTTCAAGCCGGTCAGGAAGCTCGCTCCCGAACCCGGTAGGGCGACAAACATGTTTCCCTCTTTGGAAGAGAGCGGTCCAAAGTAGTTCCAGCGTATTCCCGCGTTAATGGTCAGGTTTCTTCGCAGCTTGAAGTCGTCCTGGACAAAAACTCCCCAGATATCTTCCCGATCGTCCTGGCGCTGAGTTGTGGGAAATCCAGTCACGGGGTTAAAGCCGCCGCTTTCCTGGTGCGGAGCGTCATTCAGAAAATCCCAGATGTTGAAGAAGTGATAGCTGGGTACGCCGCAACCCGCACACTCGTTCAAATAGAAAAGCCGTGTTACATCGCCCCCGAACTTAACCGTGTGGCGGCCAATGATTTTGGTAGCGACATCCTTGAAGGCGTAAGTCCACTGATTGAGAATGCTGCCTACGCCGGGACCAAACTGGTTCACCGTGGTACTACCGGTTTTCTCAAAAAGGTCGGTGGGGAATCCGACCGGCGACTGGGGGTTTGAAGTCACCTCGTTCCAACGCCATCCGGAGGCGTTGGCCCGAGCTTCATTCAGGAAAGTCGACGAGAACGTGTGGTTCCAAATAAGGGAAAAGGCATCGTTGACTTGATTATGGTGGAACAGGTCGTATCCGCGATTGTTGTTGTAGTTCGTTTTTGATTGTGGAACCCAGTAGATGGCAAAAGCCACGCGATCGGTATCGGTCAGGTCTGCATCGAGACGTCCGTTGTATTGAGAGGCGTTAAATTTCGTTGGATCGACGGTATCGTAATTCGCCAGGTCAGCCACCGTGCCGAGCCCGCTACCAATCCCGGGATTGCTGTTGCTGGTCCAGGTCGTGTCTTGAGTTCCGAGCGGGGTTGTTAACGGAGTGCCAACATTAATGCCTTGGCCGGGAATGGTTCGGCAATTCACTCCTTCAGTGAGGCCGAAGTCGGCACAGCTATTATGGGGATCGAGGCCGGTGGTAACCACCGGATTGCCTGGGAAGCTAAGATATTTCGCCGCAATACTTCCTGACGGGGCCAGGGCATCGAACGCTGGAGTGTCATACCAACCACTGCCGGTGATCTGGGAATTGGGCTCGCGCACGGTCTCATAGTTGAAAAAGAAGAACACCTTGTTTTTCCAGATTGGGCCGCCGACGCTGCCGCCAAACTGCTCGAAATGGTTCTCGTCCCGCAAGTCCTTGCTGGTGCCATTGAACGGCTGATAGGCATTCAAGTTCGGCTGGTGAGTGGTGAAGAAGAGGCTTCCGTGAAAGTCGTTCGTGCCGCTTTTGGAAGTAATCTGAATCTGCGCGCCGGTAAAGCGACCGTATTCGGCGTCGTAGTCGTTGGACAAAACCTTTACGTTGTCCACCGAATCCTCTGAAGGCGTAATGACGGTAGAACCACCCCAAACGGCGCTGGTGGTGCTGATGCCGTCAATCGAAATACTATTGTTCTCGGTCTGGTTGCCGTTCGCTATAACCTGCGCGCCGTTTTCGGTTTTGAAGATGCCATCGGCGCCGCCGGATTGTCCGCCGCCGGTCTGAGTACCGGGAAGGTTGTAGTTGTCGTTTCCGGCAGCCTGCGAATTATCAGCAATGACTCCGGGAGCAAGCGTTGCAACTTTGAGGACGTCGCGCCCAAATGACGGCAGGTGCTGGATCTCAGTACTGCTGATTGTGCCGCTCCAGTTAGCGGTTTCTGTGTCCAGAGCCTGGGTTGTACCGGTTACGGTGACTGATTGTTGAGTGCCGCCCAGCTCAAGTTGCACATCCAAGCCGTTCGCCTGCTCGGGGATAATCTGTACGTTCTCGAATACCTGTTGCTTGAAGCCTTGGGCGTCCACTGTAAGCCGATAGGGCGCAGGCGGCAGCGCGTTGAACTGGTAAATGCCATTGGCGTCGCTAGTTGAGACCATCTTCTGATTTGTGGCCGTGTCCGTTAAGGTAACTGTTGCCCCGGGAACGACCGCGCCCTGTGGGTCAGTGACCGTCCCCCGGAGAGAAGCTCGGTACTGCGCCCACGCTGGAAATGTGAGGAGCAGGAAGCCAAAAAAGAAACTCGAAAGAAATAAACGGGAAAAGGAGCACTTCATGGGGCACCTCCGAGCAGAACTAAGCGAGTTTCTGGAACCCGACCAAAGATGCTCCTCTATTCTTCCGGGTTGTTCGTAGTCAACCCGAAATCTAAGTGGCGGAGTGCAGCCAGCGATACCCCGGTTTCAGCGTGCAGCGGTAGACGCGGGTCTGGTCGGGATTTTCACGGACGTTACAGTCGGCCCAGGTGAGAATGAGATCCGGCCCCAGAGGGAAAACGATGCTTTGGCCATTCAGATCTGCCTGAAGGCTTACGCCCTCGGCCGCCGGAGGTAAGGTAAAGTTCAAGGCATCGCCGAAGACGACCGGATAGGACGTTCGCACCAGATCGCTGATCATGGGATGTACGACTTCGGCTTCTGCCAGGAACGTAGCTGTGTCAGACCACGCGGTGGCAGTGACCGTGACCGTCGATCCCGCCTGATCCAAATCAGAAGGGTCGATCTTCGTAAACGGGCATGGCCCGGCGATGCACGACGCCCGGAAATTCCGTAGTTCGTTTTCAGGGCCGGCATCGAGAGTGATGGAATTTTCTGAGGCCTTCCATTTCCCGTCGGGCGAGCATGGAGGACGTTCACTGCAGGGCGCGTTGCCGTCATTCGGCACAACAAAGGCTTTCACGGTGGTGCCCACATCCACGACGGTTGCGGTTTTGACGGTGTACCTGACGGTGACGTTAGGCGAAATTGTTTGCGTGGCCAGGCTGCGCTCGAGAAGGTTTTCCGGACTAATAGGAACCATCTCGGCGACATACAGTTTGCCGGAGGCCACAACTTTCATGTCGAGCGGCTCGTAATCCATGTGGCGAAATCGCAAGGTGACCAGATGCCCGCGGAAGATACGCTTGGGCAGAGTAATCGTGAATTGACCGGATGGATCAGAACTGGTCCTTACGACCGAGATCCCATCGGTCGCGGTAATTTCAACTCCGGCAACCGGCCGCTGCTTGCGAGGGTCGCGGTTAGCGGTGATGACGGCGCCATCGATTATGGTTTTGCGGCTGCGCACGTATTTGACCGACAACACCGCTGCAGCCGCAATGGCGCCCGCCAAAACGACAACCCAAACCGCTCTTCTTCTCCGGCGCATTCTTCCCTTACAAATATCACGCCGCGATCACGAGTGCAGCTATGGTTCCCATTGAGTCACTCCCGCGGGGGCTTTGCCCGAGAAAAAGATCGTTTACCATCGTCCGGTGGGCCCTGGTTATTCGCGGCGGCAAATTCTTAAGACGTTGGCCGGAGCGGCGGCGGTTGCGCCTTTCGCGCCGACGTTGCCGGCTTTCTCCCAGCAGCCGGCCGCGGCACGTTCTCCGTTTTCACCGCAGACCTTTTCGTTCTCACCGGCAGACGACGCACTTCTCGACGAAATAGAACGGTTGGCCTGCTGCTTCTTCTGGGAACAAGCGAGTCCGGACACCGGCCTAGTAAAAGACCGCTGCAATGCGCGCAGAGCGACCACCGACAATTCTTTGGTCGCCAGCATTGCTTCAACCGGCTTCGGATTGACGGCGCTTTGTATAGGCGACATGCGTGGATACATTTCGCGCGCGCAGGCGCGGGAACGGGTGATCGCCACGTTGCGGTTTTTGCATGACAAACTGCCGAACCACCGCGGTTTTTTTTATCATTATGCCAACATCAATACTGGCGAACGCGTTTGGGATTCCGAGGTCTCGTCGATCGATACGGCAATTCTGCTCTGCGGCATTCTCACCTGCCGCACGCATTTCCGCGATACCGACATCACGCTGCTGGCGCATTCGATCACCAACCGGGTGGAGTGGACCTGGCTTTCGGAAGACACCTCGCTGCTGTCGCACGGCTGGCTGCCGGAAGTTGGTTTTCTGCCCTACCGCTGGGACTACTACAACGAAATGATGATGATGTATCTGCTGGGGATGGGCTCGCCAACTTATCCGTTGAAGCCGGAAGCATGGGACGCGTGGAAACGAATTCCCTTCGACTACGAGGGCATGCGCTATATCGGATCGTTCGCGCCGCTGTTCGTGCATCAGTATTCGCAGGCGTGGTTTGATTTTCGCGGCAAGCATGACCGCTACGCAGATTATTTTCAGAATTCGATCATTGCCACGGAAGTCCATCGGCGGTTCTGCATCGAGTTGCGCAAACGGTTTCCGGACTACGGCCCAAACTTCTGGGGCATTACGGCGTCCGATTCAATCAACGGTTACGTTGTATGGGGCGGACCACCGGCGGTTGGACCGATCGATGGGACGGTTGCTCCGCATGCGGCCGGCGGTTCCTTGCCGTTTCTGCCGAAGGAAACCATGCAGGTGCTGCGCACGATTCGCACGCGCTATCCGCAGGCGTGGAGTGCCTATGGGTTTGTGGACGCTTTAAATCCGTTGAAGAATTGGTTTGATACGGACATTGTGGGAATTGACATCGGAATCATCATGGTGATGGCGGAGAATGCGCGAACGGGATACATCTGGAAGGTGTTTATGGAAAACCCGGAAGCACAGGAAGGAATGAAGAAGGCGGGGTTCAAGCCTGGGTGAGTTCTTCTCTGGTGAGTTTTTTATGGGACTCGGTGTTTTCTGTGTTTGAGGCTGAGAGCATAAACCACAGAGAGGTTTAGGAGCTTCAACCAAGAGAGCACGGAGTTTCACAGAGAAATTCGCGCGGAGGAATCGTGAATTCAATCCGCCGCATGCGATAGCGTGTATCTGGCACCGATTTCAGCGGAGGCGCGCAGCAAAGTATCGAGCGATTTGAGTTTCGGCATATCCGCGTCGCGCTGCTTCAAGGCTTCGAGCACGCGTTCGGTCGGAATGTTTCCTACCAGCGCATCTTGCGCGAAGGGGCAGCCGCCCAAGCCGCCGATGGCGGAGTCGAAGCGGCGGCAACCGGCGTCATAAGCCGCGAGAATTTTTTCTTCCGCAAGTTCGGGCCTGCTGTGCAGGTGCACGCCGATTTCTAGGTAGCCATATTCCGCGATGACGGCGGAAACTAATTGATTGATCTGTTCGGAGGAAGCCAGGCCGACGGTA
>DATIYR010000256.1:0-10918 GCA_035517535.1 Terriglobales bacterium | reverse complement strand
CAACCGGATCACGATCATCTATCGCGACCGCCAGGTGCCAACTCTCGACCCGGAAGACGGGGAAACATGAGATTCGGGGTGCGAGAATTTAGGCACTTCCAGAACCTCTTTTTCCGCTATTCCGGGAAAAGAGGATTTCGTCTTTAGGGCCAAACTTCTCTGCGCGCTTTGTGAATCCTCCGCGAACTCGGCGGTTAAGAGCTGTTGAACAGTTAACCGCAGAGGGCGCTGAGCTTTCACCTGGTACGCCGAGCAGCCGCTCTAGAACGGGCGTGCCATGCGTTACGAACTGCGCTGTCGTGAGTGTCACAAGAGCTGGGGCAACGTTCCCAAAACGGTTTGCGAAGAGTGTTTCTCGCCCCTCGAAATTTTCTTCGACTACGATTCGCTAAAGCACGAGTTCACCCGCGAAAAGATTGCCGCTGGCCCTCCCAATATTTGGCGCTATTCGGCTCTGTTGCCGCTCCCCGAAGGCTTTCAGCCTACTCTGCCTGTCGGCTTCACGCCGCTGATCAAAGCTTCCACGCTCGGCCGCTCGATCGGATCGAAGAATCTGTTCATCAAAAACGACGCCGTTTGTCTTCCGACCTTGAGTTTCAAAGATCGCGTGGTTGCGACCGCGCTGGCGAATGCCCGTGCATTTGGATTCGATACGGTTTCGTGCTCTTCCACTGGCAATCTCGCGAACGCAACGGCGGCCCAGGCGGCGCGCAATGGATTTAAATGCTGGATTTTCATTCCCGCCGATCTCGAGCAGGCGAAAATTATCGGCACTCAGGTTTTCGGCGCGAAGCTGGTGCGCATTTCCGGCAGCTACGACCAGGTGAATCGCCTGTGCTCGCAAATTGCCGATGAGCACAACTGGGGATTTGTGAACGTGAATCTTCGTCCCTATTATTCGGAAGGCTCAAAGACGTTCGGCTACGAGATTGCCGAACAACTCGGCTGGCGTTTGCCGGATAACGTCGTCTGCCCGATGGCGGGTGGCTCATTGATCATCAAGATCAAGAAAGCTTTTGAGGAATTGATGCACCTCGGCTTGGTCGAACCGAAGCCGGTGAAGTATTTCGGTGCCCAAGCTACCGGATGCTCGCCCATTTCAACCGCCGTAAAACTTGGCAATACAGAAATCGAGCCGCAGAAGCCTTCGACGATCGCGCGGTCGCTTGCAATCGGCAACCCCGCTGACGGGCACTACGCGATCAAGTGCATCACTGGAAGCGGCGGCTGGTCGGAGGACGTTTCAGATCCCGACATTGTCGATTCCATTCAGCTTCTTGCTGAGACAGAAGGCATTTTCACCGAGACCGCGGGAGGCGTGACGCTGGGCTGCACCCGCAAGCTCATCAAGAGTGACCGCATTCTGCCGCACGAGACGACAGTCGTATGCATTACCGGCAACGGCCTGAAGACGACGGACGTGCTCACCGGCGAGTACGAAGAAGAAGCTCCAATTCCGGCGAAACTCGGTGAATTCGAGAAGCTGCTCGCCGCGGAAGACGAGCTGCCGGCTGCTGTCGGCGCATAGGCGATTACCGCCAGCGCGCCGCATTTAGTCTGGGCTCTGTGGCATTTCTCAGTGTTCTCCGTGTCCTCTGTGGTAAGGCTTTTAACTTCTCTCGCCCAAACCCAACCTTGCTATAATCCCGCAAGGTTCTACTCGGCATGAAATGTCGCCTGCTGCTCTTAGCATTACTCGCCGCAGTTACAGCCGGATGCGGAAAGAAAACCCCAACCTTGAATCTTCTCGTCTGGGAAGGTTACGCCGACCCATCATTTGTAAAGGCGTTTGAAGACCAGAACCACTGCAAAGTTTCCGCTTCCTACATGGGTTCAAGCGATGAACTCGTCGCCAAGCTCCGAGGTGGGAGTGCTGGCAATTACGACGTGATTTCCCCTTCAAGTGACGTGGCGACAATGATCTCAGAAGCTGGACTCGCCGAACCGCTCGATCTCTCGAAGTTGCCAAGTTATCAGCAACTATCGCCAAAGCTGCGGTCCATGCCGCTGGTCCGCGTCAACCGCAAAGTCTATGGCGTCCCATTCATGTGGGGGCCGAATCCGCTGATTTACGACACGACTGCGTTTCCGAAAGCGCCAGGCAGTTGGTCGGATTTGTGGAATCCAAAGTTGCGCGGAAAAATTTCCGTATGGGACGATCTTTCTACCGTTTACATGGCGGCGCAGGTCCTCGGCTTCGACAAGCCCGATCCCGATCATCTTTACAACTTGAGCGATCAGGAACTCGAAGCGGTGAAAAACAAGTTGCTCGCCCTCAAGCCGAACATTCGCAAGATCTGGTCCACTGGTGGCGAACTGACGAACCTGTTCGAGAATCACGAAGTGATCGCAGCCATGGGCTGGCCACTCATGACGAATCAACTGCGCGCGGCGAAGGTTCCCGTTGGCGAAACAATTCCCAAGGAGAACACCACCGGCTGGATCGATCATTTGATGATCACCGCTGGAAGCGACAACAAGGATCTGGCATACAAATTCCTCGAATACATGATTGAGGCAAAAACGCAGAAGCAGGTCACCGATGTGACTGGTTACACTCCTGCAAACCCGCAGGCCGCGCAGTTCATGACCGCAGAGCAACAGAAGGATTTACATCTCGACAATGTTGACGAATACCAGAAGCACATTTATTTCTGGCAGAACGTCCCGCGCCGTGCGAAATACAACGAAATCTGGAACGAAGTGAAAGCCGCACAGTGATGAGCTAATGAGGGTGGTGTGGGGCGGACACTCTTGTCCGCCAAAGGGGTGCAGTAAACTGCTTGCCAATGAAAAGCCTGCCCCAAGAAAGAAGTGAGATTGTGGGGGAACGGGCGTCCACTCCCGTTCAGGATGCGGTTAGGCCGCTGCTCCAAGTCAAAAACATCGCTAAATCCTTTTCCAAGCGGCCAGTTCTCAATGACATCTCCCTCGAAGTCGCCGCTGGCGAATTCCTGACCGTCCTTGGCGAAAGCGGATCCGGCAAGACAACCCTGCTGAGAATTATTGCGGGATTCGAACAACCCACTTCCGGACAAGTCTTGATGAACGGCGAGCGATTGGACCCATCACCTCCACACAAGCGCCGCGTCAACACCGTGTTTCAAAGCTACGCCCTGTTCCCTCACCTGAGCGTGGAAGAAAACGTCGGATACGGGCCGCGCGTCGCCGGAGTTCCCGCAACTGAAGTCAAAAGCCGCGTCGATGAAGCTCTGGCCAAGGTTCGCATGCAGCCATTCGCAAAATACAAGCCTGCAAAGATCAGCGGCGGGCAGCAGCAACGGGTTGCACTCGCACGGGCGCTGGTCAATCGCCCGCAACTTCTTTTGCTCGACGAACCGCTTTCCGCTCTTGACGCCAACTTACGTCGGCAGATGCAAATCGAATTGAAAGCCCTGCAGCGTGAAGTCGGAATCACATTCATTTTCGTTACCCATGATCAAGAAGAGGCGATGGTAATGTCAGACCGCATTGCCCTGCTGCGCGCCGGAGAACTCGAGCAGGTCGCGGCGCCTGACGAAATCTACAGCCGCCCTGCAACCTCGTACGCTGCGCAGTTCATCGGCCATACGAATCTGCTAAAGACAGAAGTGCAGAATGGAATCGCGCGCAGCGGCTCTATTTCATGGCCGGCAAATGCCCCGGAGGGTAGCACGCTCATCTCTCTGCGCCCAGAATGCATACGACCCGTCAGCAGTGATCCAAGCGCCGTTAAATTCCGCGCGCGAGCCATCGACCATTCCTTTCATGGCGCGAGCGAACTGGTGCGCGTAGAAACTGCAGACGGGCAGGTTCTCTCAATTCGCTCTAACCAGCGTGGACTTTTGCGCGGCGAAATCGACCTGGAGTTTTCTCCGGATGACGCTGTGCCCGTTCGTGATTCCGGCCAATAGAATGTTCTCCCGCGCCTACAAGCTCGCCATCGCCCTGCCGCCACTGCTCTGGGTGGCGATGTTCCTGCTGGTACCGTACGCGTTGATGTTTGCCTACAGCTTCTGGTCGGTTTCGCCGATGCAGATGATCGTTCACTCCTGGAGCCTAACGAACTATCGCGAGCTTCTTTGGAATAACGTCTATTGGCAAACGCTGCTGCGCTCGGCCTGGATCGCCGCCCGCGTCATGCTCTTTTCTCTTCTGCTCGGATATCCGTTGGCCTACCTCCTCAGCTTCCATGCAGGCCGCCGCAAGAATCTGCTTTATCAGCTGGTGATCATTCCACTTTGGGTGAGCTATCTTGTGCGCGCCTACGCGTGGAAGACTATCCTCGGCACCGACGGCGTGCTTAACACGTCGTTGCAATACCTTCATCTGACATCTCATCCGCTGGAGTTTTTGCTCTACAGCCCCTTTGCGGTTGTGCTCACGCTCACGCACATCTATACGCCTTTTACTTTTCTACCGATCTATGCGGCGCTTGAACATATTCCGCGCAATCTGATCGAAGCTTCACACGATCTCGGCGCATCGCGCTTGCAGACTTTTTGGCGGGTGATTCTTCCTCTCTCGATTCCCGGGGTGCTCGCGGGAACAACTTTCGCCTTTGTCCTCAGCTTCGGTGACTTTCTGGCTCCGCTTCTGCTCGGCGGACCGAGCGGAATCATGATCTCGAATATGGTCGTAAGCCTCTTTGGCGCGGCTTACAATTGGCCGCTCGGTGCGGCAATTTCATTTTGCATGTTGGCGCTGGTGGTCTGCCTGTTATGGATCTCCGAGCGGCTGGAAAAAACGTGGGCCTACTCGTGAGCGAATTTTCACAAATCCGCAGCCCGCGCTGGCTGGCGATTTATGCCGCATTCGTATTTATCTTTCTGTATCTCCCGATCATCGTCCTGATCGTGTATTCCTTCAACGGCCAGGGCGTAGGCGGCTTTCCTCCGCGCGGCCTCACACTCAACTGGTATCGCATTCTTTTTCAGGATGATGCGATCTGGTCATCGGTTGTGAACAGCATCGTTGTTGCGTTCGCCGCCGTGCTGATTGCTTTGGCGCTCGGAATTCCCGCCGGGCTGGCGCTCGATCGCGCAAATTTTCCCGGCAAAGGGATTTTCCGCCGGATGGTGCTGCTGCCGCTGGTGCTTCCCGGTATCATTACCGGCCTCTCTCTGTTGATGCTATTCCGGGAAGTCGATGTGAGGCTCAGCCTGACAACGGTAATCCTCGGCCATGGAACGGCCCTCATTTCTGTCGCCACAACCGAAGTTTTTGCCGGCCTGCAAAAGTTTGATCGCTCGCAGGAGGAAGCTTCGCTCGATCTCGGCGCGAATTATTGGCAAACGTTCTGGCGCGTCACGCTCCCTAATCTGCGACTCTCGATCATCGGCGCCGCGCTGCTGATCTTCACGCTTTCCATGGACGAAATCGCGGTGACGTTCTTCCTCATCGGCCGCGACAACACCCTGCCGCTGGAAATCTGGGGACGACTGCGCCGCGGCATCACGCCCGAAATCAACGCCATTTCCGCCATCATCTTCGTGTTCTCATTGTGCGCAATTGTCCTCTGGTATCGCCTCAGTATTCGCGCGCAGGCAGAGCCGGTCATGGCCGAGGCCCTGCCGCAACTGCAGGCAGAAGCATAGATTTCGGCTCTTGCATTGCGCTGCAGCCTTGCGTTAGTATATAACTAACTGGTTAGTTAAATGCACTCTGCCCATACAGTTCGCCTGGGCACGCGCGGCAAGCCGGAAGAAAGTCGCGCTGCCATTCTGAAAGCTGCGGTCCATGAGTTTGCCCGCGAAGGCGTGGCCGGGGCACGCACCGATGCCATTGCGCGCTTCGCCGGTGTTAACAAGGCATTGCTCTATTACTACTTCAAGGACAAAGAGGCACTGTACGAGGCTGTGCTTGACGAGGTTTTTGGTGGCGTGCGAGCAGCTATTCACAACGCACTCTCACAGAAAATTTCCCCTCGCGAAAGGCTGAAAGCTTACGTGCGCGCGCATTTCGATTACATCGCTTCGAATCCGCTGTACCCGCGTCTGGTGCAGGCGGAATTTCTCCGCGCCGGCAACGACAGCACAAGGGTTCAGCGGGTGTCGAAAAACTATTTTTGGCCGACCTTCGCCGATCTTGCCGCCCTCCTCAGCGAAGGCATGAAGACCGGCGATTTCCGCTCCGTGGATCCCATGCAGTTCGTTCCCTCTATGATCGCTGTGATCGTGTTTTATTTCACGGCCGCGCCGATCATGAAAGTAATGACCAATTCTGATCCGTTTGCTCCGGAACGCCTGGCCGAACGCCGAGCAGCGGCGGAAGATTTCATCTCAGCCGCGCTGTTTACCCCCTCACTGGCTTTCAGTACGCCCACAGCGGTTGCACATAGCGCAACTCGCAAGAAGGAGAACGCACGTGAGCGCACGAAATAAATTTCTCATTATCCTCACGGTGATATTTGCCGGAGCGCTGCTCTTCTACTTTCTCTCGACTCCGCACGAATCCGGGCTTGACCTAGTCGGTATTGTCGACGCTAATGAGGTCGTCGTAAGCCCGCAGATCGACGGCCGCATGACACGCCTTTTAGTCGATGAAGGCAGCAGAGTCGTGAAAGGCGATCTCATCGCGGTGCTCGATTCTTCCGAACTCGAGGCGCAGGCGCGCGCCGCCGCTGCCACTATCGACAGCCTGCGTTCGCAAGTTGCGGCTACTCAGGCAACCAGCGTGGCGACCAGGGGATCGACAACCAGCAACGTCTCCAATGCAGAGGCCAAGCTTGCCTCGATGCAAGCACAACTCGTCGAAGCGGAAGCCACTCTGCAACGGGTTGAAAGCGATAGCCGCCGCATGATTGAACTTGCCAAGCAGGGCGTGGAATCCGAGCAGAACCAAGTGCAGGCGGAGGCCAATTTGAAGGCGCAGCAGGCTGTGGTCTCCTCTCTACGCCAGCAGGTCACCGCCGCGCAGGCGGACCTAGATTCGGCGGTCGCGAATACAAATCAGGCCCGCGCCGCCCAGAGCACGGTCGCATCCACGCGCGCGCAACTCTTAAATGCAGAAGCACAACTGAAACAAGCCGAAGTGCGGCTCGGTTATACGAAAATTTACGCGCCCGTTTCTGGCACGGTATCCGTCCGAGCCGCGCTGCAGGGCGAGTATCTGAATCCCGGGCAGCCAATCGTGGTCATCACGGATTTGAGTGACACCTGGGTCCGCGCCGCAATTCCTGAAACCGAGTCCGACCACATCGATCTTGGCGAGAACCTTCGAATCAAATTGCCGGGAGGATCCATAAGCTCCGGCAAAGTATTTTTTAAAGCGCCGGAGGCAGACTTCGCTACGCAGCGCGACGTCAGCCGCCGCAAGCGCGACATCAGAACCATTGTCCTAAAGGTTCGCCTGGAGAACCCCAATTACGCTTACGTGCCCGGTATGACCGCCGATGTGCTGGTCTCTAAGGCGCAGTTGCGCGGCACGGCTGCCACGAGCAGCGCCGAAGCTGTTGGAGTGCAGCCATGAGGAGTTCCGCGGGAAACGGTCTGCAAACCGGAAATGGCCGGAGCAACGGCGTATCCGCTGCGCAGAACGCGATTGAGGTCGACCACATCGTAAAAAAGTACGGCGAGTTCACCGCCGTTGACGACGTTTCTTTTTTCGTAAAGCAGGGCGAAATTTTTGGTCTTCTTGGCCCAAACGGAGCGGGAAAATCCACGCTTATCCGCATGATGACGACGCTGATTCCAATTACTGCCGGCCATGCCTATATCGCGGGACACAATGTGCAAAGCGACCCCGACGGCGTCCGGCACGTGATTGGCGTGATTCCGCAGGCGTTGACCAGTGATATCGATCTCACGGTCGAAGAGAACCTGAGCATTTACGCCAAGCTCTACGATGTTCCTGCGGCCAAGCGCAAGCACAACATCGATGAACTGCTCGAGCTTGTCGACTTGACCAAATGGCGAGACGCGCAGACGAAAACGCTTTCCGGTGGAATGCGCCGGCGTCTCGAAATTGCGCGCGGCCTTGTGCACAGCCCCAGCATTTTCTTCTTGGATGAGCCCACTACCGGACTTGATCCCGTCTCCCGCGTTGCCGTTTGGGAGATGCTGATGAACATCAAGAACCAGCGCCAGCTCACGATTCTCATCACCACGCATTACATGGACGAAGCCGACCGGCTTTGCGATCGAATTGCGATCGTCGACCACGGCAAACTCGTCGCGCTGGATACCCCACCGGCGCTGAAGGCTAGCGTGCCGGGATCAAACGTGATCGAAGCGCAGTTTGAAAATGCGCCCGCTGATTGGGAACAGAAACTGCATGGGCTTGATGACGTCACCTCGGTGCAGCATGAAGGCGCCGGGATGTATCGAATTCTGACCGGCAACGGCTCCCGCACTACAACCGAACTTGTGGAAACGGCGGTACAAGCCGGAGTCGCAGTGAAGTCGCTCTCCGTGCAAAACACAACTCTGGATGATGTCTTTGTCCACTACACCGGGCGGCAGTTGCGCGACGAACTGGTGAAGTCCTATTCGTTCGTCATGCCGCCACGTCCGGGAATGCAGCCATGAACCGGATGATGGCAATTGTTGAACGCGAAATGCGCAAATTCTTTCGTTCACCGGCGTTGATGCTGGTTGCGATGGTCTTCCCTCTTGTGCAACTGATTGTTCTTGGCAATGCCTTCGGCGGGAAGATTCGCGACGCCAAGCTGGGCCTGGTCGATGAAGATGGCGGCGTGCAGGCGCTGAAGATTCGCGAAGCATTCGAATCGGTGCGCGCGAATCTGCGGACGTTCGAGCCGGTCTACTACAACAATGAAAAGCAGGCTGTCGAAGACATTCGCAACGGCAAGATTCAGGGTGCAGTTATTATCCCGCCGCAATATTCGCGGCACGTGTACCAGCAGAACCAACCGCGCATCGCGCTCGTGGTCGATAACAGCGACAACTTCATGAGTTCCACGCTCGAAGATGAGATGAACAGCATTGTTACCGCGCTGAACAATCCCGCGGTTGAACCCCGGGTGTTGCAACAGACGGTTTTGCAGATTGTTGAGCTTTATCCGTATATCGAGTACATGAAGTTTCTGCTGCCCGGGTCGATCGCACTCGCGATGTACGTCTCCGTCATGATCGGCGGCGGCATGCTCTACATCGACGACAAAGCCCGCGGGGTCCACGAAGGTTATCTGGTCACGCCAATCACCAAAGCGGAACTGGTGCTCGGACTCAACGCCGCCGGTGCGATTAAGGCCGTGATGACGGGGCTGGTAATCAGCTTTATCGGCTCATTGCTGGCCGGCGTAGGATCGATCTTCCGGCCGGAAACCATCCTTGGGCTTATGGTGATGATTCTGCTGACCTCGGTGGCATTTAACACCATGATGTTTCTGCTGATGGTGCGCGTGGAAGATCCGCTGGTGCCGCGCGCAATGTTCGGAATTCTGAACACGCTTTTATTTTTCCCAAGCGGAGCGGTCTATCCCATTCAGGCTTTCCCGGGCTGGCTGCGGGCCATTGCCAGCGTAGATCCGTTCACGTTCGCGGTACATGGATTCACGTCACTCCTGCTCAAGGAAACCGGGTTTACCGCCATCTGGCCCGACGTGGTTTATCTTTCGGTTTTCGCCATCCTGACGTTTTCAATTGCCGTGCCGTTGTTTAAGCGGAGTTTGTAGGCAAGTGGAGTCCTCGGTGGTTAGCGTGCGGCCTTCCGCGAGTCGGTCTTACGGACCACTAGCCACTGATCACTAGCCACTGACCACTGCTTTTCCATTATTCTTAGAACATGACGCTCATGGATGCGCAGACGTACGACGAGGCGCGCGCCCGCCGTCGCAGAAATCTGATCATTGTTCTGATCATTCTTACGATCATTCTGGCTTGGGTGGCCTATCACATGCGTGACTATCCGGAGCGTCACGCCGCAAACAAGTTTTTTTCCGCCCTGCGGAACCACAACATTGAAGGCGCCTATGCCGTCTGGTTTCGCGATCCTAATTGGAAGCAGCACCCCGACAAATACTCCAACTACGCCTACGGCGATTTCTATCAGGACTGGGGGCCGGCGAGCGAGTGGGGACCAATCAACTCCTACTCAATCGATTGTTCGTATGCGACGGGAAATGGCGTGATCGTGCAGGCCACGGTGAATCACCGCGCCGAGCACGCGTATTTGTGGGTCGACAAATCCGACCACACCCTGCACATTCCTCCCAACGAGATTGACTGCGGAAACTGGTGGGGCTGGGTCACAGAATAACTTCTCTGTGAATGCCTTTGTGTAACCCTGTGTTGCTTTCAGAGGTGTTTCACAATTTCCCCAGACACTTGCGGCAGCGCGTGGGCCACATACTCGGAGAGAATCTCTCCATGATCAAAGTTCTCCCCTGAGATTGCCACAAGCGTTGCGCGCGGTGCAGAACCATATAACGTTTCACTCAGTCCGAGAAGAGCGCTTGGTGTCAGGTGGTGAGAGAAGCTAAACTCCTCGCGCTTTGGTGAGATGCCTTGGCATCTAACCCGGCCAGGATTCTCGGTGTCCTCAGCATCAATGAACACGACGACCGCGGCCTGGCTCACATCTTGCGCCAGGTCTGGTGTCAATTGGTGAACGCAAATTGTTTGCGAAGCGGGAAATTTCTGGCGCAGCAGTTCGGCTACGCGCCACGCTACGCCATCATCGTTGCGCAAAGGATTGCCGTACGCAATAACGAGAATGGGGTTGAGTCCTGACGTGCTTTCGCGGGATGTCATGATCGCGCCACTTCGTCGAGCACACGCCCGTCGGGGCTGAGCAATTGAATTTTGAGCGCCATTTGGCCTGCGGCATGAGTTGAGCAACTCAGACAGGGATCGTAGGTACGAATCACCGCTTCCACTCGATTCAGCATGCCGCGAGTAAGCTTTTCGCCGTGCACGTAGTGCTGCGCAACCTGCAACACGCTACGGTTCATGGCGAGATTGTTTTGTCCGGTGGC
>DATIYR010000255.1:0-6759 GCA_035517535.1 Terriglobales bacterium | reverse complement strand
GCGGAAATTCGTGGCTAGCTTTTTATCCCGATGCTGCTCTTTGTCGTCTCAACGTCCCTTGGGTGTGGAGATCGCAGATAGCAATGGCGAGCGCGTCCGCGGCGTCGGTTGGTTCGGGAATCGTATTAAGCGCGAGCAGCCTCGCCACCATCATTTGCACCTGCTCTTTTTCTGCGCGGCCGTAGCCAACGACTGAAGCTTTGATGGTGAGCGGCGCATATTCGGCAACTTCAACCTTTCGAGATGAAGCCGCCAGCATGGCCACCCCTCGCACCTGCCCAAGCTTGAGCGCGGACTTCGCGTTCACGGCATAGAAAACATCTTCGATTGCCACTCGTTCTGGGCGGTGCTGCTCGATTACGTCACAGAGTTGCTCGAACACTGCCGCCAGCCGGATGGGCAATGGTTCGCGCGCAGAAAGGTGGATGCCGCCAAACGAGACGCAAGAAAGTTTCTCTCGCTCATCGAGATCGACCACACCGTAACCGGTACACTCGGTTCCGCAATCAACGCCCAAGACGCGCATATTTGCGACGAGTGTACTAGAGTTCGAGATGGGTGCCACGCTCAAAAGTTTACTGGTTGAATGCAGCGCAATCCCGATGATGAAAATTACAAATTCCGATACCGCCGTGCCTTTCACCTGTGCGGATTCGGGTGATACTCTAGTGTTTCCGTGGCATGGCGAACGCGCCGGTAGTGTATTTCGCAGCGTCTCCCATTCTGAGATGACGGAAAAACACCAGCGCGAAGGAGCAGGTGATGAAGATCGGCGTATTGACGGGCGGCGGAGATTGCCCAGGATTGAATGCGGTCATCCGGGCGGCGGTGCGCAAAGGCACATTTCATTACGATGACAAGTTCATCGGCTTCCTCGAAGGCTGGCGCGGCCTGATGGAAAACAAAACCATGCCGCTCGATCTTGAAACCGTGGCCGGAATTCTGCCGCGCGGCGGCACCATTCTTCGCACTTCGCGCACCAATCCCGCGAAGAAGCCTGACGGGCTGGACATTTGCATTAACACCATGAAGAAAAATGGAGTCGACGCGCTGATTGCGATCGGCGGCGACGACACGCTTTCGGTCGCGACCAAGCTCTACGACAAGGGCGTGAAAGTCGTGGGCGTGCCGAAGACGATCGACAACGATCTGTCGGGAACGGATTTCACGTTTGGCTTTGATACTGCGGTGAATATCGTCACGGAGGCGATCGACCGCGTGCACACCACCGCCGAGGCGCATAACCGGGTGATGGTGGTCGAGGTCATGGGACGCGAAGCCGGCTGGATCGCCATCTACAGCGGCATTGCCGGCGGCGCGGATGTCATTTTGATTCCGGAACAGCCGTTCGACGTCGAAAAAGTGGCAGCGAAAATTCGCCGGCGTCACGAACGCGGCCGTTATTTCAGCATTGTGGTAGTGGCTGAGGGTGCGAAATTCGCCGAAACCGGTGACGGTCACGTTACCGTGAGCGGAGAAAAAGACGAATTTGGTCATGCGCGGCTAGGTGGGATTGGGAATGCATTGGCGCAGGAACTGGAGCGGCGCACGGGTTTTGAGACCCGGACAGTTGTGCTCGGACACGTTCAGCGCGGCGGAACACCCACTGCCTTCGACCGTGTACTGGCCACGCGCTATGGCCTTGGCGCGATCGACATGGTCCACCGTGCTGAGTTCGGCAAAATGGCATCGCTGCGGGGAAACAGAATTGTATCGGTGCCGCTGGCCGAAGCCACGGGGACGAACCGCAAAGTCGATCAGGAGATGCTCGATGCCGCCTTCGGCATTCTCGAAGATGAAGAAAAAGAAGCGGTCGCTGGATAGCGCGCTTCATTTCCCTGCTCAATTTGCCGCGGCCTGCTCTTTATTCGATCGACCCGGCCGGTGAGCAAGCAGGGAAGCGACAGTCGCAACCGCGAAAATCGCCCAGAAGAGCCTCACGTTCAGAGTGACGGCGAAAGCCGCCATGGCCAGCGAGATCAGCCAATACATAAGCTCTGCGCGGAAACCCTGGCCCCAATACGCGCGATTGCCGGCCGAGGGCACGCGTGGGGTGAGCGCGGGCAGGATTCTCGGCACTGCGGCACAATAGCTTCGATAACTCTCGCCCTGGTCCCGCGCGAGGTCTGCTTCTTCGCGCAATATCAATCGCATCACGAACAGAGTCATGCCCACGACCAAAATCAAAAATCCGATCCGGCTGGCCATCAATCCAGCTCCGATCGCCAGAAGAATATTGCCGATATAGAGCGGATTTCGCACGTAACGGTACGGTCCATCAGCCAGCAGCCGTTCGGTATGCACCCGTGAGTCGCGCATCACCTCCGCCCGCAGATACGATGTGCCCCAAGTCCGGATCAATCCGCCCAAAGCTACAAGCAGCGCGCCAAAAGCGATGATCGCTCGATCAGTGTTCCTGGTTGCCGCAATTCCCAGGTGATTCGCTCCCCATCGGGCAAGTGCGTCGATCATGCTCACGTGGTCAACGTCGTAGGCGGAAAACGCCAGGAAGAAAATTGCGAAGATAAACCACCAACGGTGCCGAAATTCAAACAATGTCGCTTTCATCCGCTCCGACCCCATCACATCAGATTCGAACCAATCACAAGCTCATTCAACCACATACGCACTCATCACTCTTTAGGTTCCTTCCCGCTTCATTTCATTTGGCACAATCAGATTCGAAGCTACGCTGGTTCTGAGCCATGGGCCTTAACCGCCTCGATTTCGCCATCATTGCCGCATATCTGATCGGCATCACCTTATTCGGCATTCGCTTCCGCCGACGCCAGCGCACTCTACGCGATTATTTCTTAGCCGCGCGGGACATTCCGTGGTGGGCGATTGCGCTTTCCATCGTCGCTGCTGAGACCAGCACGCTCACCATCATCAGCATGCCCGGGCTTGCCTATGACACGAATATGACATTTCTGCAGGTGGCGATGGGATACATCGTGGGACGTATCATCATCAGCTTCTTGCTTCTGCCCCATTATTTTCGTGGGGATCTATTCACTGCCTATGAACTGATCGACCGCCGCTTCGGGCCGAGGTTGCACTCTCTGACATCCGGCTTATTTCTGGTTACGCGTGCCGCGGCCGAAGGGGTGCGGGTTTATGCGGTTTCAATCGTGGTCTCGATCGCGCTCGGCACGGGAGAAGTCGCATCGATTGCCATCATCACCGTTCTCACCTTGATCTACACATTCGAAGGCGGCCTGGCCGCGGTGATCTGGACCGACGTGATACAGACGGCGATCTACGTCGGTGGGACGATCGTAGGTGTATTCATCATTCTGCACTATGTTCCCGGAGGATGGGCGCACATCCAGGAAATCGCGGCGGCGCACGGGAAGTTGCGCATCTTCGATTTTGCGCCGAACTTCTGGCAGCCCTATACCTTTTGGGCGGGGTTGATTGGCGGAACGTTTTTTACCATCGCCAGTCACGGAACGGACCAGCTCATCGTGCAGCGTTTGCTGGCCGCGCGGAGCGAGCGGCAATCGGCGGTGGCGTTGGTGTTGAGCGGCATCGTGATTTTCTTCATGTTCGCCTTGTTCCTGGTGCTGGGCTTGATGCTCTACTCGTATTACCTATTGCCGACAGCACACTTCGGCAGGGCCGACCGCATTTATCCCACCTTCATCGTGAACCGCATGCCGCATGGTATTTCCGGCCTGTTGATCGCAGCCATTCTTGCCGCTGCCATGTCGAATCTGAGCGCGGCGTTGAACTCGCTTTCATCGAGCACGATCATGGACTTCTATGTCCGGCTGCGACCGAAAACCGAGGAGATGCGGAAGATGAGGCTTTCTCGAGTATCGACGGTGATCTGGGCGCTGGTATTGTTTGCGCTGGCGATTCTGTCTTTGCATCAGGCGGGGCACGTGGTTGAAGTTGGGTTGCAGATCGCCTCCATTGCTTACGGCGCGCTGCTTGGGGTTTTTCTGCTGGGAGTGCTGACCCGCGGCGCAAATCAGAACGGCGCGATGGTGGGCATGCTTTTCGGATTCACAACCGAGCTTTATCTATGGCAATTCACGGCTGTTCCGTGGACGTGGTGGGTGGCGATTGGAACGGCAGTCACGTTCTGTGTTGGGTATGTGAGCAGCAGGGTCGCAGTCAGGGACAATAAGTAATCAACCACGAAGGACACGAAGTTCCACGAAGGTGACACGCATCGTGAGGTCACAACGGTGGTTGCTCAAGGCCTCACGCTCCCACGCCCTGGCCTTGTGCTGCGCCCCGTTGCTTGCGTAATTCGGCGTGGAATTCTTCCGGCGAAAGCTCCACTCCCATGCGGAAGAGCGCGAGCAGCGGATCACCGCGATCACTGCCGGTCTGGTATTCGGAAAAAGCGCCGGGAGTGTTATCGATGATGTCCGGCTTAACTTCGACCTCGGGCACGGCGCCTTCCGTACTCACGAGGGTCTGAATGAAATTTTCTACTCGCTTGCTTTCGTCTGAAGCGTGATCAAACTGCACTCCCATCCCCGCGCCGGGATGCATTACGCGTACGATGCCTTCGATTGGCAACCCCAAGTCCCGCAGACGCATAGTGACCTGCACGCGCGTACGTACCGGGAACGGGGATTCCGTTTCCAGATAGCAGGCGCTTAGGCTCAAGTCGGTCAGCCGGCAATTCACAGGAGGGTCATCCGCTTCGGCGCCAAGCAACTGCCGCGCGATCCAGGCTTTTAATCTCGTGGCTGCGTCGGCTGGGAGATCGCGAAAACGAATTCCTTGCAGCGGCTTCCCTTCCCACGCCAGTTCGCCGCGGCATTGAATCTCCGGCGAGCTCCCCGGCAGGTCAAATCGGACAACGAACGTGGTTGGTAATTTGAACTTGCTCCTGACCGCCATCCCGTTTTCGCTTAAGTCTGCGGTGTAGGCCTGCAGCGTTCGCATCCCGGTATCCACGTAAATCTTTACCGGCAGCTCAACCCCAATTCGCGCGTGCCGCCTCCGCTCCCGTTTCATGAGCGCGCGTACCGAACGGAAGCTCGCCTTGGTGCGGTCGAGTGCAATCGGCTTCAGCAGCACAAAATGGGCGCCCAACTCGAACGCACGCTTTAAGTCTTTTTGCCCGTTAATGATGGCGACGGCAATGGCCCGCTTGTTAGCGGGAGAAGAACGAATTCCTCCTAACATCTTTGAGGCGATGGCCTCCGTGGTGCAATCGACAATCACAGCCTCGAAGCGCTGGCGGGTAAGTTTTTGAATTGCCGAATCAAGATTGGTGCAATGCTCTACGCCGATTTCGAGTTCGGTCAGAACACGGCGCAGCACCCGTACGATCTTGTCGTCCGAGCACAAAAGCAATGACTGGAGTGCAGCTTGCGCGAAAGAGGACACGTACCTGACCTACGCTTGAATGTAACAGGAGAACATTCCCGCTGATAGGCTTACGTCCAAAGAGTGGATTACAGGAGTAACAATCCGCCCTGCACTGATGTGCGTTTTCTCCCGAGAAGGGACTAATGGCGCATGTAAATCCCGTTTTTTGTTGTGCTTGCATCGAGAGCGTCCGGTTCGTCATTGACTTTGTAACTCGCTGACGTAAAATGACTTTTCCGGCTGACTTTCTCGGTCTGCGTGCGATCCTGGTCGTCTTCTTCTGTTTTTATTCTGTACAGACGGGGAAGGATTTGGAATCTTTCCCCAAGTCACCGGAATCTAAGTTATCAAAGCGAAAATCTCGTACGAGGAATATTCATGGCTAAGAGACGCGGCAATCCAAATTGGGGAAAGCCGGAGCCAATCGGCCCGATCGTCCCCACGGTGACCGAATTTGAGCAGGTTGTAAAGGAGTACAAACTGACGCCGGATCAGTATCTCCGCTCGACCCGCCTGCGTGAATGGGCGCGCCGAAATAAGAATTCGAAGTACATCCCTGAACCATTGCTCGAAGCCTGGGGCTTTGAGATTGAATCCACTCTTTAATTAGATTGGGAAGTTGCAAAAGGCCGCCAAAAGGCGGCCTTTCTGATTTTGCGGGTACAGATTTGGCCGTGTGGGGCGGACACTCTTGTCCGACTCTACATAACTGTGTGTCCAATCCCGTCCGCGAAGGCTTAGTCCAGATCAAAATCCCGGATCGGCCGTCCGGTGTCTGGAGTCTCTTTCGCCTTCCGCAGCGCCTCCTGGAATTTCTTTTCCAGCAAATCGGCTGCGTTCTTCTGCGCTTCAACCGACTGCCGGAAGATCGAATCGCGCCGGCTGTCCTGCTCTTTCATGGCGCGGGCGGCTTCATCCAGGTCGTTAAACATCTTCGGCTTAACTGGCGCGACGTGGGAAATCACCGCGCCGTTTCCGCCGTCTACCTTCATCACGGCTCCACAGCACGGGCAGGTCACTTCAAGCATCGACTTCTTTGCCATTCAGGTGAATGATAGCGCAAAAGCAGTGGCTAGTGGTTAGTGGTCCGTGGCTGGTGTTTCGTGATTTGCACCCGTGGTTTGGCTTTGAGATTTCTTCGCCAGGCACAAGCCACGAACCACGAGCCACGAGTCACGAACCACTAACCACTGACGACTGCTTTCCCAGATAAACTAGATCATCCATGCCTCCCAGCGCCCTGTTCTTTGACGTCGGCAATACCCTGCTCTTTCCGAACCCTAAGCTCATGCTCCGCGCCCTGCATGATCGCCAAGTGTTCCCTTCCGAAGAGTTGTTGCGCGAAATCGAGCGCCGCACCAAGCCCGAATTCGACTCGCTGCTCGAGAGCCACGCCTCGATCGACCACGGCTTCTGGCACAT
>DATIYR010000254.1:0-2399 GCA_035517535.1 Terriglobales bacterium | reverse complement strand
CTGCTACAGTTAGGACAAGATGGGGGATCAGTTAGTGATCCAATTACGCTGGAGACCGCCGCCAAATTTCTGCCGGCAGGACTGCTCAACAACAGCATTCGCAAGACCGGCCCGGGCAGCTACGTAGCAGCCATCAGTTTCTATGGAACTGATCCCGATGCGGTCGAGGTAGTTCCTGAAAGCGTTATCAAGTCCTGGCGTAATGAGTTTGGCCCATTCACGGATTTTTCTTTCGAAAAGATGAATCGCGATTTGCAGCGGCAAGTGCTTCAGGACAGCAGAAAAGCATTGGTGTGGACGGCGGCCGGAATTTTCCTGATTGTCTATCTCTGTTTTCGCAATCTTCGCGTGTCGCTGGTTGTACTGATCCCGATCGTATTCGGGATCGTCACAACTTTTGGCCTGTTACTGCTGATGAAGCACCACTTCAGTTTCATGTCGATTACGGCGATTCCGCTCATCATTGGAATCGGCATCGACAATGGAATCCATTTGGTGCGGCGATACCGGGAGAATGAGCAAAATGAAATTCTTGTGATCGCCAAGGCTTCGGGCGCGGCGCTGATTCAATCGAACTTGACTACGATTGTTGGATTCGGAGCACTTATGACTTCCAGTTTCGCGCCGCTTGTGGAAATGGGTCTGGTGACTTCATTGGGAGTTGCGTTGGCACTGGCGGGTGGCCTGCTGTTGATTCCCGCTGTCATTCTGCCCGGGGAACGGCGCCGTAACGTCGCGGCCATGCCAACAGGGAATCCAACTGGAGATTAATTTGCAACGAAGTTTTACAGAGAGGTATGCACATCAAGTTACAATTCTGGGTTGCCGGAATTATTTTTGATGAAATCGCTCCTTCGCTCGGCAACACTATTTTTGTTCCCCTCGATGCCTGGCTTCTACCGACGAATAACTTGCAGGAGGCTGTCGCCGGCTTTGTTGTTCTCGATCTTTCTGCTTTTTCCGCTAACGGCAGAAGCGGGACTGCCGCAGGTTGCGATCTCGATTCCGACAGATCAGAGCGTTAGTAAGGGCCTGACAACCGCTGAGCGGTGTGAGCTCCCGGGAAAAGTGATCGTGCTGCCACCGCTGTCTTTTAATTTTGCGAGCGGCGATTTCGCGCATGGCGAAGACCCCACGAGCTTAGCCGAAGAGCAAGCCGTCCGGAGCGCACCTGAAGGATCCGAATTGTGGCTGCATGTGGTGGTGAAAGCCGATTCGGTCGCCGCCAAAGAATCCGAGCAGGGAATTGGCGAGCGTGTGGATGCGTTTGTGAAATCTCTGCCTTTATCAGCGGCTGTGGTGCGCGGCGTGGTAGTGGAGATTAAAGAGCCGGTGATGGCTCCCGATCTGTTCGCGTTCGGATTGGTACGCCTGGCATTGGCAATTAAGGCTAACGACAGCGGTGTGCGTTTGGCATTTGTTTTTCCGCCTGGGTTCGTCGGCAGCCATGGCGATCTTGTAAGAAGGTTGGCGACCTATTCCGATCTGCTGGGAACCACTTTTGCCGAGGGCTGGCGTCAAGAGGTTGCGCGGATTTCCGAAGAGGGCATGAATAAGCCGGTCATTCTTAAATTGGAGACCACAGCCTCCGCGTCGCCTTCGCCGTTTTTGGCGGCGATGCTGGCTGCCCGCGAACCCCCGGTGGAGATTGTCTGGGCGGAGCCGCCGGACGGCAAGTCGGCTGCGGCCTTGTGCACGGCGGGCAGCTTTCTGGGCCGCTCAATCACGGCCAACATGTTTGCGGTGGATTCTGCAGCCTCTCCGTTCACCGTTGCGGCGGATGGTCAAAGAAACGACGGCTTAAGAAACGATCAGACGCACTTTTTCGTTGGCGGTCCATCGGACGTGGTGATTGTGGCACGCGTCGATGCGACCCCCAGTTCACCGAAGGCGGTTAAATTATCGAGCGTTAAGTCCGGGCCATTCGAGATCAACTGGTATGACCCGGCAACCGGTATGCAACTCCCGGCAGGCGAAGTGAAAACGACTGAGAAAGGCTTCGAGCAGATCTGCGAGTGCACCAGCGAATACGCGCTGATCTCGATTCACCAACCAAGCAACTCCGATCAGACGCTGTATAACACGGTGGAGGTCAAGGGCGGCGTCGAACTGAGCGTCGAGGAAATCATCGCGCGCTGGCAACAGAATCGCGAAGCGCAAAGGCAAAAGCTGGATAACTATACCGCCTCAGCGTTCATGAGCTTGCACTTTGAAGCCACCACCCTGGAGCCAGGGTTCGACTTTTCGATGCAGCTGATGCAATTCTTCAGCCGGGACGGCCGGACCGAAATTGCGCAAAAGCAGTTCTACATCAACGGAGTGAAGTTCGGGAAGAATCATGAGTTTCCGCTGCCCGAAATCGAGCCGGAAAAGGTGATGACCCAGCCTCTCGAATTGAA
>DATIYR010000253.1:0-7387 GCA_035517535.1 Terriglobales bacterium | reverse complement strand
TCCCCGCAGACAGAACCAATTGAACCCTCCGGCAAAAACCGCTCGCAAGATCATTCGCGTGGCGATCGCAGAGGACCAGGGAATGGTATTGGGTGCTTTGGCTACGCTGCTTGAAATCGAAGGTGATATCAGCGTCGTAGCGCGCTCCCGAAATGGCATGGATGCGCTGAACGCGGTTACAAGTCATAAGCCGGACATCTTTCTCACTGACATTGAAATGCCGGAGATGAGCGGGTTGGATGTCGCGGCCGAACTCAAGCGCCGCCATTTGCCGACGAAAACCATAATCCTGACAACGTTTGCGCGCGCCGGTTACTTACGGCGAGCATTGGACGCCGGCGCAGCGGGTTATCTATTGAAAGACATGGCGGCAGAGAAACTGGCCGATGCTGTTCGCCGGGTGCAGAGCGGAATGCGGGTGATTGATCCAGAACTGGCGGCAGAAGCCTGGGTTGAAGCCGATCCGCTGACCGACCGCGAGCGTCAGGTTTTGCGACTGGCTGGTGATGGTTTGGCGAGCATCGACATAGCTGAAAAGCTGAACCTCTCCGAAGGCACGGTGCGTAATTATCTTTCAGAAGCTATCAGCAAACTGGGTGCGGCAAATCGCGTCGAAGCCTCGCGAATCGCCCGGGCAAAGGGCTGGCTCTGATTTTTTATACTTTACCCCTCGTTCTATTTTCCCTCTCGCGTTCCTCGAGTATCCGATTTAATTTCTCGACTAATTCCATCAGTCGCTTGGAATCCGGTTCCTGCACGATGGCCTCACAGAGCTCTCTCCAGCGTTCGTCGTGTTTGTTGCCGGTCATTTCCTTATTCCTTCCTCGCCCGCAAAAGGAACTGCACTGCACCTGCCAAAACGAAATATGAGCGAGATAGGCCATCCGCGCAGGGAAAGAAGTACAAACGCACGGCAGAAATTTCTTCGGGGCTTTCGGGTAGGGTTCGCGGGGAAACTATTGTACGGACTTCTGCTGGGCAGCAGGCGGAAGCTCGAACCCATATTTTTTCAGTATCTTCGCAACTTCTGAGCTCTTGATGTAAGACTCGAACTGACGCCCGAGCTTCTGCTGCTTTGACGATCTTAGAACTACGCAGGCCTGCATGATTGGCGGATATTCATCTTGTGGGATTTCAGCAAAACGAGTTTGCGACCGCGAAGAGGGCAGCACCGCGAGCGACTTCGCAATGATGCCAATATCCGCCGCACCTGAAATAACGAACGAAGCTGCCTGAGAAATATTCTCTCCGGTCACGAGTTTCGGCGCCACTCGCTCATAAAGATTTTGTGATTTCAGGGCCGCCACCGCTGCCCGACCGTAGGGTGCGTGGGCAGGATCGGCAATTGCGATTTTTCTTACCGCCGGACCGAGTAGAACCTTCAGCCCTTCTCCCAAATTCAATGTGGAACTCGACAAGACCAGCAACACGATCTTGCCCTGGGCGTACTCGTAATATGTTGCGGGAAGCGTCAGGCCATCGGTCTCGAGTTTCTTCGGATATTCCGAGTTGGCGGAGAAGAACAGGTCGAATGGCGCGCCATTCTGAATCTGCTGATAGAAATTTCCTGAGGCTCCGTAAACAACATTTACCTTGACTGATTTTTCCTGCTCAAATCCGATGGAGATTTCCTGCATTGCAGAATGCAGATCCGCAGCCGCGGCAATGGTGATCTGCTGGGCAGTCGCCGAATCGGCTAAAACGAAAAGCAGCATAAGAACCTGTAGTTTCATTCGATAAACCGGCCGAGGCGGCACGAATGGATTCTACAATGAAGCGAATGAGCTCACCCCCAGATGCGAGATCGGTGACGGATCATTTGCTCCAGTTGTTTTTGGGCCTCCTGGTCCCACGCGTTAATGTCAGATTTCCGCAAGTCCACAGGCGGCCCGTTCCCAGGGTCAGGAAGAAAGATGTAAACAAGCCAAATAACAACGCAAACGTGAAACCCTGCCATTTGCACGATGTCGACTGGAATTAATGCCGTCCGGCCAAAGCCGGCGCGTAGGGCGGCGCCGACAAGTGCGATGGAGGCGTACACGCCATAGCCCAACACGATGCCCGTCGTCCAGTTCCTCCACGAGATATGAAAAGTTCGCGTCAAAAGCAGGACTACGAGAAGCATCCCAGCCATGATTAGCTCAGAAGAAAAGTCCAAACGTTCGAAAATGTTCAGAACCCTTCTGTTACTTAGATCGGAAAAAGTGCCTGAGCCAACGGCTGACAGAAGTACCAAAATGGCAAGGCTCGCTTTCAATATGGGCCGAGCAAACCGAGCGGTTGGCGAGCGAGTGAACAAAACTTTATTAGCAAGTTCATAGACGACAGCGAGCCCCAAAAGAGTCTCTATTACCTCCGTGACCGTAAGGGTCCAATGGTACGCATCCTTTGGGAAAGGACGTTTGTGAGCGAGAATGAATAGGATTGAGAACTGAATCAGGGCGAAGACCAGACTCGTAGTAAATACCGGAACCTCAAATTGCCCTTTCCGACGGACAATCCCGATTAGGCACAGAACCAGAAGCAGGTGCGGAGCGACCCACAAATATTCGAAAAGAAAATGCATGGGCTGTCGGAATGGTACCCTGTGCTACGACAGCCCACAATATCTTTAATCTATTTGACAGCTACACATGAGTCTATTTGACAGCTACACATGCTCCATCAACTGGGCATACAGGATTACCACCCGCGACGGCCTGTTGTGGAATGGCCGTGCACAGCGCGAGCACAGCGGCGGCAAGCAATAGCAATGTTTTCTTCACGGTGAAGCTCCTTATTGAAGTGAGACTTACACCGTGATAATGTGCGAGGTTGTGCTGTTCTGATCAGAAAGTGCAAAGTTTTGCGTTTATGAAAAGCGGAACAAAACCGGACCGGGAATGACTCTCAAATCGGCACTCGAAGACCTGACGCAAACCACGCTGGATGCGATTTCTGGCTGTCTGAAGAAGCTGGAATACCTGGCTGGATTGCGCCGACTACGCGGCGACTATCTGCATTGGGGCTTCAGCAAAGTGCATGGCGAATCGACCGCAAAGAAGGCGCTGGCTGAGGCGCACCGCGTGACCGTGTCCGAAGTGCTTTCCACTCCTTTGAGAGTCCTTCTGGAGGATGCCGAGGCAACCAGCAGCACTTCCGGGGTGCCTACGGAACAATATCTGGAGGGCCTTGCACACGAGAAGAACCAACTGCTCCCGAGCAATCCGGGCGCCGGCTCTGCCCGGCATCTTAGTTCAGTGCTGCACGCTCTTTTGGGGCTGGAACGGAATCGGAGACGGACCGCCACTCGCCGAGCTTCATAGCCACACCCACTACTTGGCCGATCACCTCCGCCTCTTGCGGAAATGGCAAGACCCGCGGCGTTACTGGAGAAAGTGGATGGGGCTGCAGAATGATAGCTTCGCGCGTCAGCGTGCACCAGCAGCACACATGGTCTTCACGGGTTTCGACAAAATAAATCGGCCGCTCGTATTCCGAGTGCCAGCCGCCTTCGCTGACCCGATTTCTGGATTCATCGACCTGAATAAAACTTCCCGGGGGGAGAATCGGATACATCGTCAAATCCTCACTGCCGATGTACCCATAGGTGAAGCCAGTCTTCGATAATTTATCCAAATAAATTAGCGGGACCGTGCCCCACTCCTCAACCATTCGTCCGAAATTCAGAGTTTTACGCGGATCAAAACTGGGGTCCATGCGAATCGGAATCTGCGCCACTTTGGCGTTTTCTAAAACGCGCGCCAAGTGCGACTTCGGGGGGCTGCTGGCTTCCAGATCGGAAACCGTGAGATCGAGCTCAACGCCATACAAACTCAACATCTCGCGAAAAGTCACGCGATAAATGACGGCAAGAGAATAAAGCCGATAAATGCTCGGAGTTACACCTTTAGTTTCAACATCCGAGAGTCGGCTTATGGGAACCAGGTATTCTTCGTTGCCACGTTTGCGAGCGAGCCTTTCACTGGCGGTTTCCACATCCCGCATAGTGAGACCAAGCCTCTCGCGCATTATGCGGAGTGCTGAACCTGCTGTCATGTTGTGCTCAAAGCAAAATGACCGCACTTTTCGGGCATCGGCACTGAAAAACGCGGATTAAAAATTCGCAACGTGTTCCAAAAATCCATCAGCAACTCGCCTTCGAAAGAGCAGCCCTGTTTGAGCCGGATTTCCGGCTTGTTCCGAATTTGTAACAGAACAACACAATCCTCTGCAATAGTTAAGCCCTAAGATCATGAAATCACAAGGGAAATTTAAAAACGAAAAATTATAACGCCAGCGCCGCTGAGAATGGGACAAGAAAGGAGATATCCACAGCGTTGCACAGACAAAATCCTATTGCAACAAATACTAGTGACGAACGAACAAACCGGTCATGGAATATCCAAGAGCTAGGCCAAGCACCGCGGCAATGCCACTCGTGGGGCCTAAGCGCTCCCGTATTCGTCTTTTCACGTCAAGATCTTCCCGCACCTTGGCGCGGAGTTCCGCTAATGCGTGATGCAATCGACGGCGCTCATCGGCGGCTTTAATCTCAAGATCGTAACTAGGCAGCTCGGCCATAATCTGTCCTCGTCTCGGTTTCAATCCAATTCTTGTCGGCTTTCAGGGTTTCGACCGTTCGTTTGGGGAATATTGCACGTGAGCGAAATTCATTTAGCGCGAAAAACGCCGAAATTCCTCCGATCACAATCCACACAAAACCCACAATGATGAAAGCGTAAAACCACGCGTAAGGATTTCCTGAAAATGCTGAAGCCACAATGGTGACAACGGCTGCGGTGATCAGGAGAAACCCCGTTGCCAGCAGCATCAGTGCCAGCACGCCCAGCGGCAGGGCGACCCGGACAGCAGAGACAATTTCGCTCAGCTCAGATTTCAGCATTTGCACGCGAGTGTTGACGAACTGCTTTAAGTCTTCGCCTATCTCTGCAAGGATCGCGCTCAGATTGCGCGTGTGATTTGTGCCATTTCCCTCATTCATAACGGTTCGACCTCCAAATTCGCAAACCAGCCCCAGCCAGGAATCCCAGGCCGGCTACGATTCCGAGGAACTGAAGCGGCCGCTCGTCTGCGAAGCGGCGAATCCTGTGAACTAGAGACTTTCCCGCGACTGAAACCTGGCTCTGCACGCGATCTAGCGACTTTTCGGCTGCATAGACGCCTGAGCCTACGGCCTCTCGAACCTTCGCTAGTGGGTCCTCGTGTTCGGGGCCGTTCACCCTCTCAATTTCATGAACTCGCGATGTTCTGGCCTCTGCACTGGGCCAGGAGACAACCTCGTTCTGCTTGTTTGCGACCGGCACCACTGGATTGGGCTGCGCCATGGGTAACCCCTTTTACTATCGTCGTTGGTTTTGATGACGCGATGCGGGAAGGGGTATGTATCAATCTCTAAGTTTCGGCTGGGGCTAGGCGGGCGCATGCCTGAACACAATCAAAAGAATGGGCCAGTATCAACACTGGCCCACGATCAAATTTTCCGGCTGCACGGAAACTAGTCCGCGGCCTTTGATGTTTCCGGCGATGCTTCTACAAGGGGCGCGTTCACGAGATGCTCGCTGATAAACCATGATTGCAGTTCGTTCGTACGAAGTACGTCGCTGACAACCATGTCGTTCGTGCCTTGGTCGCCGAGCTTATCAGAAAGCTCGGCCAGTTCGCGGCATTGGCGGATGATGAGCTGGTGAGCGTCCAGCAAACGAGAAATTTGCACCGGAACCTCTTCCCTGCCCTTGGGCGGACGCTCGATCTGAGTAGTCTCAGCTACATCGTGGGCCATGGCAATCGCGATTCCGCCGAGAAGCTGAATCCGTTCTCCAATCGTATCGACGACTTCGACTTGTTCGTTGAAATGTTTGTCGTAGAGAAGATGAAGCTGGTAGAACGTTGGCCCCGCGACCTGCCAATGTGATTTCTTATAAAGATCGCGCAGGGTGATGGAATCCGCGAGAAGTTGATTGAGCTTCTCGGTCATCTCCAGGCGGATCGGTTCCTCCAATTCAAGATGGAATGCATGTGTAACCGTTCCAAAGGGTTGAATTTCAGGTGCGCGCTGATGGACTCGCGGTTCGGCCGAAAAGTTGCTGTGGTTTCCCGAAACACCTTTCTTCGCCATATGAGAATCTCCTTCTTTTTGGATTATAGATTCGCTAGACATTAATCGGCTGCAAGAAACTTCTGAGCGCGCTAAGAGCGAATGAGCGGATCACAGCAAATTTTTCGGGAATCTTTTATCATAAAAGGTTCCTATTAATTCGTGGGAGAAATCCGAGTTGGCACAGACCCCTGTATTGGAAGAACTGCAGCAAGCCTCGACGGCATCGCACAACAACAGCAATAACGATGGGTTGGAGGTGCTCGAGACCCGCGAGTGGCTGGATTCGCTTGATTACGTTCTTTCTACAGGCGGAGCGGAACGTGCAGGACGGCTTCTGCAGCAGCTGCAACTTCATGCACGCCGGGTTGCGGGCATCAACCTGCCATTCACTGCCACAACTCCCTACCAGAACACGATTCCTGCGCGCCATCAGGCACCGTTTCCCGGAAGTCAGGAGATGGAGCGGCGCATCAAGAGCCTCGTCCGCTGGAACGCGATGGCCATGGTGGTTCGCGCCAACAAAGTTGAAAGCGGAATCGGCGGGCACATCTCGACCTATGCTTCAGCAGCGACACTTTATGAAGTCGCCTTCAATCACTTTCTGCGGGCGCGAACCGAAACCGGCGATCGAGACGTTGTTTATTTCCAGGGACACGCGGCTCCCGGAATGTACTCACGCGCGTTTTTGGAAGGGCGGCTATCCAAAGAGAAGCTGGAGAATTTCCGCCGCGAGCTAAAGCCGGGCGGAGGTTTGTCTTCTTATCCGCACCCCTGGCTCATGCCGGACTTTTGGGAGTTTCCAACCGTCAGCATGGGACTCGGTCCGATTCAATCGATCTATCACGCGCGCTTCATCAAGTATCTTGAAAATCGCGGACTGAAAACTTCGACCGGCGGCAAGGTTTGGGCGTTCCTCGGCGACGGCGAAATGGATGAGCCTGAGTCGCTCGGTTCTATTACGTTAGCTTCGCGCGAGAAGCTCGACAATCTGATCTGGGTGATCAACTGCAACCTGCAGCGGCTTGATGGCCCGGTGCGCGGAAACGGAAAGATCATTCAGGAATTGGAAGCTATTTTCCGTGGCGCTGGATGGAACGTCATTAAGGTCATCTGGGGAACCGACTGGGACAACCTCATCCAGAACGATCGCGACGGGCTGCTGGTGCGGCGTTTGGGCGAAGTCACCGATGGGCAATATCAAAAATTCTTCGTCGAGAGCGGCGCTTACTTCCGGCAGAACCTGTTTGGCACCGATCCGCGTTTGCTGCGAATGGTTGAGCATCTCTC
>DATIYR010000252.1:0-7348 GCA_035517535.1 Terriglobales bacterium | reverse complement strand
CATATCCGGGAACGATGCAGTTTCGCCGGTGATGATGGCGACGCGACAGCTTGCGGCAGGAGTTGCTCCTGTGCTCGGCATCGTGAACTTTCCGCAACCGAAGTTTCAGGCAGCCGGATTATAGGGGAAGCGGATGAAGCTTTGAAGAGGAATTCCGGCCGGGGACACGGATTTCCTCGCCTAAGGGGCCCTTGTGCGGTCACGCGACGCCATTCATAATTTCGTCGTGCAGTTTGAGATCCTGCAGTCACCACTTCAGTTTCTCGAATTTACTCTTAGTAATGTTCGCCTGCCCGACTGGCTCGACCAATACCAAGGCTGGTGGGAGAAAGACGGGCAGAGCATCTCTGACGCTACCGACCGCGCGGGCACACCGTGGCTGCGCATGTTCGACCTCTCAGGCGCACGAGTGGATGAGATTCTGTACCCTCCCGAATATTGGAGGATGTTGAGATATGGATACCAGAGTGGCTTGATCTGGCGGGTGTCGGAAGAGAATTCGATCATTCCCGCCGGTCTCGGTATCTACGTGACCTCGTTTCACGATCCCGGGCTCGCCTGTCCTTATACAGTTTCGCTGAGCACAATGGTTCCAGTTCTCAAGTACGGAAATGCCGAAGTTCACGAACGCCTACTGCCGAGGTTGTTGCAGAAAGACGGCGGAGGCTGGCAAGGCGCAACCTGGATGACGGAGATCAAAGGCGGCTCCGACCTGGGCGCGACCGTGGAGACAGTTGCTCGACCCGCGGGAAGTCAATGGCTGCTGACTGGCGAAAAATACTTTGCCAGCAATGCAGGAGCGGAGCTGGCAGTGGTCGCGGCGCGGCCCAAAGGTGCTCCCAAAAACGTGCGCGGATTGGCCCTATACCTGGTTCCACGCTATCGCCAAGGTGGGCAGGGTGAAGATCGCCGGCTCAACTACTTCGTTCGCCGCCTCAAGGATAAGATCGCGACCCGCTCGGTGCCGACCGGAGAAGTTGAATTACGTGAGAGTGAGGCTTGGCTCCTCGGCGAAGTCGAACAGGGAATCTATCTCATCCTCGAAGTCCTGAACATTTCGCGAGTGTGCAACGCGATGGGAAGTGTTGCGCTTGCCCAGCGGGCCATGGCGGATGCTCTCTGTTTTGCTCAAGGCCGAATGATCTTTGGCAGGCCGTTGATTGAGCAGCCGTTAATGCGCCGACAATTTGCGGATCGCTTACGCCAACTGCAAGGAGCGTCGAAGCTGGCGTGCAAGGCGCTTGCGTTTATCAATGAGGTGTGGCAGGAGAAGCCTCCTTACTCAGACCGCTATCACCTGTTCCGGTTGATTACTCATCTCGCGAAGTACTGGACGGCCGAGATCGCGGTGCAAACCGCCAAGTGGGCGATGGAAGTGCATGGCGGGCTGGGCACCTTGCACGAATACCGCGCTGAGCGCTGGTTGCGGGAAGCTATGATTCTCGCAATTTGGGAGGGCCCGTCACATCGCCAGATGCTGGACGGATTGGAAGTGATGGAACGCAAGCATGCGCATCAATTGCTGCTTCAATCCTTGTCTGCAAACGTGAGTCCTTCCGATTTGAAGCAGATGGAAACGCGGATCGATAAATTTCTAGCTCGGCCACGTGAGGAAAAGGAAGCTGGGATCGAGGCTCTGTTCAATGAGCTGGCCGCATTTACGGCAAATGCCTTACTAGTGGCCGACGGCTGTACCTCGACTCCCATTTGACCGCTCTCTGCCCAGCTTCTACACTTGGTTTCCTACAGGTTTTCTTTTGATCGGTTCAACTATCTCGCATTACAAAATCCACCGTGAGCTTGGCCGGGGCGGCATGGGCGTGGTTTACGAGGCGGAAGATCTCACGCTCGGCCGTCGCGTCGCGCTGAAGTTCCTTCCCAGGGAAATGGCGCTCACATCGCAGTCACTCGAGCGTTTCCGCCTGGAAGCGCGAACCGCTTCGTCGATCAATCACGAGAACATCTGCACTATTTACGAGATCAGCGAGCATGAGGGCCAGCCGTTCATCGCGATGGAATTGCTGGAGGGTGAATCGCTTTCCGAGCGCCTGGTTTCACGACCGTTCACCAACGAGCAACTCCTCGATATCGCGATCCAAGTCGCCGACGCGCTTGACGCCGCCCACCGGAAAGGAATTGTTCATCGCGATATCAAGCCGGCGAACATCTTTATTACGACACGCGGCCGCGCCAAGGTGCTTGACTTCGGTTTGGCGAAACTCGCGCGCGAGCACGAGCAAACCACCGTCGCCGCCGGTGCCACGCTCGATAGCCCGCTGCTGACCAGTCCCGGCTCGACGGTTGGCACCGTTGCGTATATGTCGCCCGAGCAGGCGCGCGGTGAACCCGTCGATCCTCGCACTGACCTGTTCAGCTTCGGCGCTGTGCTCTACCAAATGGCGAGCGGCCGCCTCCCTTTCGAGGGCGCAACCTCGGCGGTAATTTTTCATGCGATCCTCCAGAAAGACCCTCCGCCGCCAACCGACCTGAATCCGCTGCTGCCGCCCGCGCTCAATGAAGTCGTGCTCAAATGCCTGGAGAAAGATCCGGATTTGCGCTGCCAGTCGGCCGCCGAACTTCGCGCCGATTTGAAGCGCATCAAGCGCGCTTCGGGTTCCTCCTCAGACCGTGTGGCGCGGACGCCCTCGTCCGCCAGCGTGTCAACTACGCCCGCTTCGAGCGGATCAGTTTCCCCTGCCGCTCCTGCAACGTCAGCTTCGGGAACCGCGGTGATCGGCGAAACTCGCCGCCGTAAATGGCGTTTGATTCTTTTTCCCATTCTTTCCGCGCTGCTGATCGCAGCCGCGCTGCTCTACAACCATTTCTCCTCGAGCGTAACCGTTCTCCATCCGCTGAACATGCAAATTTCGAAGCTCACCGATAACGGCAGCGCGCTGGATGGAGCGATTTCGCCTGACGGGCGCTACGCGGCCTATGTGAAGCGCGGGGACCAGGAGAGCCTTTGGGTGAAGCAAATCGCAACCGGGAGCGAAGCGCGAATCGTGCCACCCGGGCCGGGATTTTTCGCGGGGCGGCCAACCTTTTCTCCAGATGGCAATTACGTTTACTACGAGCATAGCGATCCGCAGAATGAAGATGAAAGCATCCTCTACTCGGTTCCGAGCTTGGGCGGTACCTCGCAACGAATTCTCGACGATCTGACTACTCCGGTGAATTTTTCTCCCGACGGCAAGCAGATCGTCTTCGCTCATTTCGATCCCGGCGAAAAGCAATCGCAGCTGGTGATTGCGCAAAGCGACGGTAGCGGCCGGCACACGATTGCTGAACGAGAAGCTATGGCCATAAACGGCGGCCCGCCTTCATGGTCTTCGGACGGAAAGCTCATAGCAGTTTCGCAATACGTGCTCACGAAAAACGTGCTCAGCAATGTGCTGATCTTCACCCCGCAGGGCGAGTTGGTGAAGTCCTTCCCTTTTCCTCTCCTGGTGGATGGAGTGACATGGCTGCCGGATATGAGCGGAATATTCCTGGAGACTCGGTCTCCAGAAACGAACTTTCGCAAGCGGATTCAATTCCAGCCTTATCCTTCTGGCAAGCTGCAAAATGTGACCAACGACCTTAACGTATACAAGAGCATTACCGTGACTGCCGACGGCAAGGCACTGGTTACCATTCAAGAGCAACCCTCCTCTGCGCTCTACGTTGGAAATGTACCTTCTCCATGGCCTGGTGAAATCAAGCTGAACCCGAACCCGCTGACCCCTGGGCAGTCGGAAGGAGGGTGGGCGGAATGGGGCATTGATGGCAAGATCTACTTCATGGATTCGGATTTCCATTCTTTTCGCATGAATCCCGATGGCAGTTCTCGCGCACGCGTGCCCGACCGCGACACCAATGCCATCTATGGCTCAGCTTGTGGCCCGAATGCGGTCGTGTTCTCCAATCTGCAAAACAATATGCTTGTCCTCTTTCGACAAGACCTCTCAACTGGCGAGATCAAGCAATTGACCTCGGAACGCGATGCGGAATGGCCGGTCTGCACCAAGGATGGCAGCACAGTTTATTACAACAATTTTTTTGAAGGGCCTACTATCAAGCGAATATCGACCAGCGGCGGTTCGCCTGCCACTGCCTATGCGCCCGCAGCCGGTTATCCGACTTTGTCGCCAGATAACAAGCGGATTGCTTTCTTTCAGTTTTCCACCAGCGGTGACCACAAGAACGTGATGGTCGTGCAGGATGTGAGTGGCGGGAACCGTATAGAGCTGTCAACGTTTGAAGTGAATCATGTAGAGTGGACTCCTGATTCGCGGGCTTTAGTGGTCAGCAAGAACACCGGAGCTGGCTCAAACCTCTTTTATCAGCCACTGGAGGGTGGCAAGGCGACACAGATCACCCACTTCGAGTCGGAGCCACTGCGCACGTCCACTTTCTCCTTTTCGCCTGATGGCAAGCAGATCGTAATCGGCCGTGCCCGCGTGAACGATTCTGACCTGGTGATGTTCAGCAACTTCCGCTGACCCCTTACCTGGAACGTCCTCGCTTGTCCACCTAGCTGTATCTCCCCTCTCGGGAAGCAGAAAATTGCCCGAATGTGACGCCTGAACTTGTTTTCTGAGCTTGGATCTGGTTATCGTCGCCTTCGGGCCCGTGGTGTAACGGAAACACAGCACCCCGCGAAGGCAGCAGATGCGGGTTCGAATCCCGTCGGGTCCAAACCTTCGTTTCGAAGGTGGTTCTGTGGGAGCAAGGCGGGGATGCGCTCCCAACCGTAACTTGACTCGTGTTCGGAACCGGCGAGATACTAGGAGTGTCGCGGGGTGCTGTATTCCCAGTTTAAAGGCCTCGATTCAATCGAGGCCTTTTGCATTTTGTAATTAAAAATTACCTCAGTGACCGTGCTCCTCGGCGGTTCCAGCCAGGAAAGGACTCGTCAGCCACGGCTCAAACAAGACGTTTGGCCCGCTGATAGTCGCGCAACCCCATCCTGACGGTCCTTGAGCGCAGCCCCACCAGTTTTCAGTGGCATCAACGCTCCCCGTTCCCAGATTCGCCACGCCAATTTTCCTTCCGAAGAAATCATTCAGGTGCACGTCGAGATATGCCGGCGTGTTCACTGCCAGATCGACCGTTTCATCGCTGATGATGTTCTGCGAAATAATTGTTCCGCGCACGGGCGAAACTCCGAAAACATTGATGCCCGTTGGCCCCGGCGTCGCGGCGTCTTCAGTGTCAGGACCGTTTCCGGAGATTCGATTTCCGACGATGACGTTGTTATTCAGGTCCTGACCGGGCGTGTGGCTGTGCATGGCAATACCCGGCAGACCATTGTCAGTTGAGGTGTTCCCGATCACTACGTTCGCGTAATTCCTCGCCCCTGGGACCGAATCGAAAATGCCGATACCTGCGCCTCCTCCCTGCAGACCGTTCCGGGTCGAAAAGTTTTCGCTGATTGTGTTTCGGAAGACTCCGAGTGGAGCGGCAGAGCCCGTCAGCGTGGCCGGCGGATGCGACGCCAGCGTGATACCGCAATCGAGCGCATTGTCTTCTACGACGTTCCCGCTAATCAGGTTGTGATGGGTAGTGCCGGTGTCGTCGCTCAGCAGAATGCCGCCGGAATTATGCATGACGCTGTTGTTCGAGATAGTCGCATGATGCACCCCGCTCAGGTGTATACCCTCGCCGCAATCCTCTCCTTCGGAGGTTTCGAATGCCGGCAAGCCCGGGCAAGTGGCTGATGCGAAGTTAAGGTTCCGGTCATTCGCGACTACATTATTGCCCACGATGGTCACGTAGGCAGCATTGGCAATCAGAATTCCTTCAAAGTTTGCGTTGGTAACGGTGAATCCGTTCACCACAACTTCCCGTAGCCCGGCATTATCGATACCGTCGATATAAATGCCGTTCGAAAGACCGGTCGCGTCGATGATTGTTTTGTTGTGATCGTCGCCAATCAGCGAGAGTGGCTTGCCAATCACCACATCCTCGGCATACGTTCCTCGCGCGACGCGAATCGTGTCATGCGGCGCGGCATGGGCCACAGCTGCGTTGATGGTTGAATAACAGCCTCCATTTCCCGACTGATTTACGCACAGAGTTTTCGCACTCGCGATTCCAGACAAGCAAACACTGAGAGCACAGCAAAAGACAATCTGACAAAGCATTCTTTGCATGGCGCATACTCCTTTTCTTATTGGGTTTCGCTCTTTAGCCTGGAAATGGCTGGGCAAGCCGCGGCACTATTTCCGTGAAGGCGGAATTCTATTGCGCAGGCACAACCGACGAAATCAGGAGAAAACTGTACAGGCTCTCAGGGCAGTGTTAATAAAGTTGTAACGAAACAAGGGCAGGTGCGAGCGCGTGCAAGCGCGCGCGGACTAGAATTTATTTCATGCAAGCCGCAGTCCTCACCACTCCCGCTCCCATTTCACAATCTCCTCTAAAAATAGAAAACGTTCCGGTTCCTGAATCGCAGCCCGGCCACGTGCTTCTCAAGGTGCTCGCCTGCGGCGTATGTCGAACCGATCTTCACATCACCGAAGGCGAACTTCCGTCGCTCCATCCGCGAATCATTCCCGGCCATCAGATCGTCGGGGAGATCGTCGCGGGGGATTCGGACCGTGTGGGTCGGACACTCTTGTCCGACAAAAACAAACAAGCTGCGCAGCTTTTTCAGATCGGCTCCCGTGTGGGTGTCACCTGGATCGGTGGTACAGACGGCACTTGCCCCTACTGCCGCCGCGGCGAAGAGAATCTCTGCGACAACCCGACATTCACCGGCTACACCGTTAACGGTGGCTACGCCGAGTACGCGCTTGCCCGCGCCGATTTTTGTTTTCCCATTCCCCCGCAGCTCGATGATCTTCACGCCGCGCCGCTGCTGTGCGCCGGCATTATCGGATTTCGGGCGTTGCGTGTGGCTGGCGTTGAGAAAGGCGAACGCGTCGGCCTGTTCGGTTTCGGCGCCTCGGCGCATCTTGCTATACGCGTTCTGCAATCCTGGAATTGCGAAGTCTACGTTTCGACGCGCGGCGAATCGCATCGCAAGCTCGCCGAATCGCTCGGCGCAACCTGGGTCGGCGCCGAACGCGACAAACCTCCCGTCGAACTCGATCGCGCCGTGACGTTCGCGCCCAGCGGAGATATCGTGATCGCCGCGCTCTCCAGTCTTCGCAAAGGCGGAGTAGTCGCCATCAATGCTATTCACCTCGATTGCATTCCGCAGTTCGATTACGACCACCTGCTTTGGGGCGAGCGCCAGATTCGTAGCGTCGCAAATATGACTCGTCAAGATGCCCGCGATTTCCTGCAGCTCTCCGCCGAAATCAAGCTGAAGCCGCAGGTAACCAAGTTCCCTCTCGAAAAGGCCAACGAAGCTTTGCAAGCC
>DATIYR010000251.1:0-6966 GCA_035517535.1 Terriglobales bacterium | reverse complement strand
AGCCCGTTGATTTTATCGGCCGCCATCGCCTCAGTTGATGGGCGAAGCAATTCCTTCGTGCCCAAGCCAACTGCGAGTGCACCCAGGCCCACGCCTGCCAGAAATTTGCGCCGATTGACGTAAACCTCCCTGGGAGTAATTTCAGATGAAGGCACATCGCCAGGTTTCTTGATCAGCACCGCAGAATCTCCTCGTAAGTAAGGACGTCTATAAGAGCACTTTAGATATCTGAGATTCCTGAATTAAGAAAAAGTTACAAGCGAATCAACCAGAAAAGCCGCTCCAGGTGCTTGGATCAGATCGTCTCTTCGTCATCCACGCTCGTTTTTTTGGCCAAAGGCCAGCAATTCGCAGGTCCTGCGGATCAGGTCTTCCTGTATGCTGTCGCGGGCCAGGAACTCGAAACCGTGCCGCAGCCCATCCCGATAACGCACCAAGGCTCGCAATTTGAGCAGGGCTGAACTGGCTGGCAGCGTAAGTTCCAGGGTCGCGACTTCTCCCGGTTCTAGCTGGCCGGTGAGTGTAACTCCAATTCCGTCACGCCCTAACTCGATCGACCGCCCCCACAGCTCGATGGGAGCGCCGGCGCGAAACACCCTGGCGGAGACCCGCACGTCGATGGAGTAGCGTGGGTAGCGGCGTCGTTTGTTCGGGTCAGGCAGCTCGTTGCTGTTGCTCATCAGCTCGGCGTTTCTCTCGTTTTAAAGGACTAGACTGCTGACCCCCAGAGCCGTCCCACTTCTAACATAGTTGCTCGAAAATACTACCTCAACCATGCTGCACCAGCAGAGTAATCGGGGTGCAGCTCGACTGCTCAGCTTTGCCCGGCTGGAACATGCGGTTGAACTTCCCGTCAGTGGCTGGCGTATTCTATTTTAGAGGCACCCTATGTTCTGCAATCGCTGTGGCACGCAACTACAGCCGGATTTCAATTTGTGCCCGAAGTGCGGGGCGCCGGTTGCAGGTGCAACTCCGGTTGCAAGCGCCGCCGCTGCGCCAGTTCCGCAGATGCCGGCGGCGCAATCCAAGCTGCAGCGCCACTTACGCATTCTCGGCATTCTTTGGATTATCGTTGGCGTTCTCTGGATTATTCCCTCGCTCGTGCTCATGGGCATCAGTCACGCGCCGCACATCATAATTGGTGACCAGATGTTCAGCCGTCCGTTTATGCCACCTTTTCTGTTTTCACTTGGTTCGGTGTTCCTGATTATTGCTGCCGGAGGAATTCTTGTCGGTTGGGGATTAATGAATCACGAGCACTGGGCGCGGATCACCGCGATCATTGTTGGAATTCTTGCGCTCTTTCATCCCCCATTTGGGACCGCACTGGGCATTTACACGCTTTGGGTGTTGCTGCCGGCCGGTTCAGCGGCAGAGTATGAGCGCATGTCGCACGCCTGAAATAAAATTCCGACCTCACGTTTTGTGACTTTGACCGTCCTCTATGTAGATCTCCGGAGTACTCAGCAGCAGCTCAGAATGCATTTAAGCTGGCGTTCGCCATTCTGCCTTGGGTTGGGAAGTGCTGCCTGCCGCATTACGCCCCTGCTATTTGTCCTCGCCCTCTGCTCCTTCGCGCAGGTGCCCTCACCTCGGCCCTCTGATACTCATTTGCTCGACATCACCGTCGTCGATGAGAATGGAGTCGAAGTTCCCGCAGCTCGCGTAGATCTGGTGTCAAGTGCCAAGTCTTTGCATTGTGAGACCGACTTGGCCGGCCACTGCCACTTTGAAAATGTTTCCGCCGGCACTTGGCAACTTGCGGTTGAAAAAGAGGGCTACTACGCCCTGACTACGACCACCAAGCAAATTTCCGGCACGCTCGAAATTGCTCTGCATCATCAGCAGGAGGTCCGCGAAAGCGTCAATGTGGTGGAATCGGTGCCTGCCATCGACCCTGAAAAGGTCGCAGCCGAAGAGCGGCTCAGCGGAATGGATATTCTCGACATCCCCTATCCCAACACGCGGGACTATCGTTACGCGCTCGAATACATTCCCGGAGTGATGCTCGATACCAGTGCGCAGCCCCACGTCGATGGCGCTGAAACCTATGAGACCCTGGTTTTATTAGATGGATTCGACGTAACCCAGCCTGCTAATGGTCAACTGCTGGTTCGCCCCAGCACAGACGCTTTGCGCCAGGTCACCGTCGAAGACAGCCGCATTTCGGCGCAGTACGGGAAAGGCCCCGCGGGCGTTCTCTCCCTGCAAACTGGAATTGGCGACGATCATTACCGCTTCGCCGCGACGAATTTCGTTCCGTCCATACAAAACAAGAAAGGATGGGCGTTTGATAAAGTCGATCCGCGCTTCACCGTCTCCGGCCCAATCGTGAAAGGCAAGCTGTGGTTTTTTGACGGGCTGGATGGCGAATACGATAACGTCATCATCCCCGACCTGCCGTCGAATGAAGATTCGGACAATGTCTGGCGCGGTGGCAACATTGCGAAAGTGCAGGCCAATGTCACCACGCACGACATCGTGACCGGAAGCTTTCTTCTCGATTGGCTGCACGACGATCATTATGGCTTGACAACTCTCGCCCCGCCCGCGACCCGCCCTTCGGACAACGAAAACGTCTACATCACTTCCGTGAAAGAGCAGCACGCCCTGGGCGAAGATAAGCTCATTGAAGTCGGCTACTCCTATGATCGCTACGGCCTGCGGCAGGCGCCAATTGGTGCCGAACCTTATGTGCTTACGCCTGAGGGCGCTCTCGGCAATTACTATTTGCACGCAAATACTGAAGCCACCCGTTCCGAGGGCATTGGAAATTTATATTTTCCCTTTCAGTTGCACGGCCGGCACGACCTGATTTTCGGCAGTGACCTGGACCATCTTTCGTATTACCAGTTGTTCGACCGGACTCCAGTTTCTTCTCTATCGCAAGGCCAAATGCTGGCGCCGAATATGACCTGCCTTGGTCCGCCGCCGGTACCGCCGAACCCTTCGCCTTGCGCGCTTTATTCGGTTTTTTCCGGCGCCTCGCCGTCGACCACCTACAACTCCGAAGCGAGTGCTTACATTCAGGACCGCTGGTCGGTATTCCCACGATTGCTTATCGAACCGGGGGCACGATTCGATTGGGACCAGATTGTTCGCCGTCCGTTGTTCTCGCCGCGGCTGGCCGGCACCTACGTTCTGGACAATGCCGACACCACAAAAATCTCTGCGGGCATTGACGTGATCTACGAATCGACGAACCTGTCTCTGATAGCCTTGCCTCGCCAGGGTTCGCGACTCGACTACTTTTTCAACCCCATGGGCGATTTGACGAGTTCAGTTTTCTCAACCTTCGACGTCGATCGCCATACGCTTCTGGCCCCAAAATATTTGAACTGGAGCGTTGCGCTCGAGCGCAAACTCCCCGAACAAATTTTTTTGAAGGCCGAATTTCTCCGCCGTAATGGGCGCGATGGTTTCGTCTACAACACTCCCGGTGGCCTGCGCGGCACGGACTTCTTGCTACAGAACACGCGCCAAGACCACTACACCGGGTTTAAAGTCGATCTGCGGCGGACCTTTCACCAGCGCTATGTCGTAACCGCTTCTTACACCCGTTCGAGCTCCACTTCGAATCAAGTGCTGGATTATTCCCTCGACAATCTCATCAGCAGCCCGCAAGTTCCCGGCCCCTATCCGTGGGACGCACCCAACCGGTTCATCGCCTGGGGACTTTTGCCGTTGATCAAGGGCTTCGACCTCGCGTACTCGCTCGAAGTGCGCAGCGGCTTCCCATTCGGCGTGATCAATCAGCAGCAGCAATTAATCCTTGCGCCCGGCGCCTATCGCTTTCCGACCTATATCACCGTCAATCCTCATATCGAAAAGCGTTTCCAGGCCTTCGGGTTCAATTGGGCGCTGCGGGGCGGCTTCGACAACATCACCAATCGACAAAATCCATACACGGTAAACAACATTCTTGGCTCCCCGCAGTATCTGCAGTTCAGCAACTTCGACCGCCGCGCCTTCACTGCGCGCATCCGTTTCTTGGGAAGAAAATAGGAAGTACATACGGTACAGACCGTACAAGCAGGTCAGGGTGCGAACCTTCTCGCTGAACTCGGAAATTCTTACTTACCTGAGTTTCAGAGCGATCCAGCCAAGTTACAGAAAACAAGGGAGAGTCATGCCTTGGCACGGCAAGTGCAATCAGTCATAGCGAATCCAGTCGCTGAGGTGAACCGATGGAAGCTCATTCGCAAGATTGGCGTTTGCTTTCAGAAGCTGCCAGCCGCGAGCAGGACCCGGAGAAACTGATCCAGCTCGTAGAACAACTCAACCGCGTGTTGCTTCGCCGTGAGCTGGAAATGAGACCGCGTCCCTCCAACTAACCCCTCTTCGTCTCAGCTGTAAAACCCACTTCGTCTCGCAACTCTTTTGAGCAGTACGGGTCAGCTACGTGCAAACTCGTCCCGATTTGTGGACAATAGATGAGTGGTCAGTGGCTGGTGGCTTTTGACCCAGTGCCCGCTCAATATGTTTGCTGACCACTCGCCGTTCACCAGCCACTGCTCCTCTGCATCCTGGGAACTGAAGTAATCATCTTTCATTTCGGAGGAAGAATTATGGCGCACGAACTACCCCCTTTGCCTTACGACTACTCTGCCCTTGAGCCGATCATCGATGCACAGACGATGAAGCTGCACCATGACATGCATCATGGTGCCTACGTGAAAAATCTGAATGCCGCGCTGGAAAAGCATCCCAACCTGCAATCGAAGAGCGTCGAAGATTTGCTGCGTGATTTGAATGCCGTGCCCGAAGACATTCGCACCACCGTCCGCAATAACGGCGGCGGCCACGTCAATCACAGCATGTATTGGAAGATCATGAAGCCGAAAGGCGGCGGCGACCCCAATGGCCCGATCACGGACGTGATCAAAAAGACGTTCGGCAATTTCAACGATTTCAAAACCAAGTTCAACGACGCCGGCGCCAAGCAATTCGGCAGCGGGTGGGTTTGGCTCGTCGGCAAGAATAGCGGTGAAGTCCAGATCATCAGCACGCCGAACCAGGACAGCCCGCTGATGCAAGGCCTGTTCCCGATTTTCGGCAATGATGTGTGGGAGCACGCCTACTACCTGAAATACAACAATCGCCGTCCGGAGTATCTTGCCGCATGGTGGGGCGTCGTGAACTGGGACGAAATCAACCATCGCTACGAAGCGTTCAAGTCAGGGAAACTCGAACCGGCATTAGCGGCGCGTTAACGTTCGGGTGCAGCCTTTGGCAGTGTCCTAGCGAACAGGGTTGATCTGTCATTCCGATCGAAGAAGATCGTGCGCTTTGCGGACGATCTTCACAGCCGAGGAATCTGCTTTCCATTTCGTCTTGAACCGCCCGCCGGTTAGAATTCGCCTTTTCGCATCCAATCTCCCCAATGCCTTCAGACGTGCTTATCATCGGCGCCGGTGCCGCCGGCCTTTCTGCAGCAATTGAGCTCGCGCGTGCCGGCCTGGGCGTGGAGATCCTTGAAGCCCGCGATCGCATTGGCGGACGCATGTTCACCGCCGTCGACCCAGTCCTTGGTCACGCAATTGAGCTCGGAGCCGAGTTTGTTCACGGGCTGGCTCCAGAAATTTGGCAGACCTTGCAGCACAACAATCTCAAGGTCACTGAAGTTGATGGCGACCTCTGGTGCTCGCTCGATGGCAAGCTGCAGGAATGCAATTTCTTCTCGCAGGCCGACAAGATCCTCGAAGCCATGGACGATAAGCGTCCGGATGAGACCTTCCTGGACTTTCTTGCTCGCCGCTTTCCTGGAGATTCTCAGGCAGATGCCAAGCAGTGGGCCACGCGATACGTAAGCGGATTCAACGCCGCCGATCCCGGCCTGGTGAGCGTGCATTGGCTGGTGCACTCGCGCAATGCCGATGAGCAAATCGAGGGTGACCGCGGCTTTCACATCGCCGGCGGCTACCAGAAACTCGTCGAGATTTTCCTCGGCGAATTGAAGCGGCTGAAAGTCCCAGTTCACTTGAAGACGGTAGTTGAGTCGATTCGCTGGAGCCGTGGCTCGGTCCAGATTCGCGCCAAGGCCGACAAAAAAGACACCAGCTTTTCTGTTCCCCGTGCGCTCATCACTTTGCCCCTCGGAGTGCTACAGGCACAGGGTTCAGTTCGCTTCGAACCAGAATTGCCGGCGGAAAAACAAACTGCGCTGAAGTGGCTGGCCATGGGCAAAGTGGTACGAGTCACACTATGTTTTCGTGAGCGCTTCTGGGAAAACCTGCACGGGATGCGCGGTTCGAAGTCGCTCGCTGATTTGAGCTTTCTGTTTTCTCGCGACGACTTCTTTCCCACCTGGTGGACGCAAATGCCCGAGCCGCTTCCCATCATTACCGGATGGGCGCCCGCGCGCTCCGCCGAAAGCCTGGCGGGACTTGCAAGACCCGCGGTTATCGACAGAGCAGTCGAATCACTCAGCAGAATTTTGCAAATTGAGCAAACGCTAGTCGAATCGCAACTGCGAACTGCTTACTTCCACGATTGGGATTCCGACCCGTTCTCCTGCGGCGCTTATAGCTACGTGAAGGCCGGCGGCGAAGGCTGCCAGCGAACTCTCGGCTCACCTGTCGAAGGGGCTCTGTTTTTTGCCGGTGAAGCTACTGACAGCTCCGGGCACAATGGCACCGTCCACGGCGCGATCGCCAGCGGACACCGAGCCGCGGCAGAAATCGCGAAACATTGTGGACCAGTTTAGGCGGCGGGATCAACGGGGAATGCTCAGTGCTGAAAGCGGATCGCTATCTCGAGGCTTCTTCGAGCATTCCCTTCTCCAGCTTTTCCTGGCATTCGATGCAGTGGCGCGTCCAGGGCACAGCTTCGAGCCGCTTAGGATTGATCTCCTTGCCGCAGGAAATGCACTCGCCGAAATTTCCTTCGCGAATGCGGCCGAGAGCGCCTTCGACCATCATCAGCAGCTGGCGGTCGGCGTTGCTCTGGTGAAACAGGAATTCCTTG
>DATIYR010000250.1:0-12715 GCA_035517535.1 Terriglobales bacterium | reverse complement strand
GCACCCATGCTTTTTCCGGCGGGGGTATCCGCTTTGCCGTCGGCGCCATGGCACATGGCGCACTTGGCTTTGTAAGTGGCCGCTGCAGTTTGCGCATTTGCCATGGGCGAGACGGCCAATAAAAGTCCGAGAACGGCTGTGACCGCCAGTAGTTCGAGATTCATGCTTTTCATGTGTCAGCTCCTTCCTGTCGACCCTGAATGCTGGGAAGCTATCTTAGCATTACAATTTCAAGCCTCTTTTTCTTTCAGAAAGCATATCGAAACGCGAACGTGGCGGTGCTGCCGTTGAAGTCTGCAGTTGGAATTGGTGCGAGCCCGGGAATACGATCTGATGCCTGTCCCTTTTCGTCATATCCATAGTAGTTCCAGGTAGTCAGGTAGCTCAGTCCCCTGTAGACGTCGTAGCGAATGCCCAGCGTAGGCGTCAGGTAATTGAAAGCCAAAGTTCCTGGCACCTGAAGAGCATTAATCTCCGTCGTGCTGCCGCTCACGAAACTCCCCGAAAAACCAACCGTAGCCGTCAGCCGCTTGGCCGGTTTCCAGTTAATGTTTCCGTAGGCAAAATTCTGATTGCTGGAGTAAAAACCCAATGCCGAAACCGCCGGCGGTGCGTAACCGAGACTGGCCGGGCAAGCATTGGTTGGCACCGGCCCTGATGAATTGTTGTAATAACAAATCTGTGCTTGCGAATAGATATCGGTATAGGTGTACCCAAGATTAAAAAACACTATAGAATTCGGCATCAGCGTGGTAACGAAGCTGTAGTGCCGGCCATGCTCCAGATCATTAATGCTTGAAATATTGTCCCGATTCTCATGAATGTCGATGGCGCCATCAATATTGATCCAGCTGCGCGGATTGTAGCGTGCGTCGACTTTGTAGCTTTGCATCTGGCGGGGGCTGATCCGCGTAAAGGCGTAATCGTTGTAACCAAATTCGAAATCTGCGGTGATGCGCAGGTCGCTCATGGGCCGGGCGGTGAACCCGACCAGCGCGGCATTCTCGCTGATCCCGATGACGTTGCGTGAGGTATCGTTCCCTGCCGCCGCCCCGGCAAAGGTTAAGGAAATGATCTGACCCGAAGTGGGGTCGACGGTTTCAGTACAAGCCGCAGGCTTTGCGCAGGCGCCGCGCGCTGCCAGGAAATCGTTCGCCGCAGTCGCTTTGGCGCCGCCTGCAAAATAAACTTCCGCTGAATCAAAGCTCGCGCTGAAGTCCGCAATCGTCCGGCTGGTGTAAACGTAGCCAACCCGCCCGCTCAGGTGGGGAGTGAAGTCGTACTGCAATTCGAAGTTATTCGAGCGGATGTTCTGCCCCAAAAACGTGTAAGTTGAGCCGTCGGTTACATCCGCGGCTGAGCTTGTGGTGTGAGCAGGACAACTCGCCTCGGTATAAGGGGCAGGGCAGATGCTATAGAAGTTCGCCGCCGTAAACAAAGCCTGCGGCTGCAACAGACCTGTAACTCCCGGCTGCATCTGTCCGAATATGCTGGTCTCATCGAAACCCCAGTATCCGGGAATGCGCCAGTTATCGTAGCGAAACATATCCAAGATGCGGAATTTGTCTGTCACCGCATAAGTCCCCGACCAATCCCCGTCGACGGTAACCCGCTTGGCCGAAGCCGGACCTCCGGCCGTGCTTCCGCGCGCACCGGTGCGGCTCACAAGATCATTCACGACCTCGCTGGGGGTAACAAAATTATCTGCATTGCTGTAACCCAAAGAACCGGAAGTTTCAAACCTGTTGAAATAGTTCGACTGAAACTGCAGGCGCTCGGTGGGCATGAAGTTATGCGGGGCATTGATCTGGCTATAACCGAGATAGGCGTTGCAGGTGGGGTTCACCACATTGGGCGCAGTTGCAATCGGCGCAGCGCAGGGCAGAATCTCCACCGGCCCGCTGCTGCTCCAAATAATTCCGGGATCGACCGGCGTCCCGTTCGCCAAGACGAAGCCTGAGCCCGCCGGGTTGTCGGTGATCACGTTGTTCTGCTTGAAATACGTCAGAAACTGGTCGTAAGAGATCGTGGTCTTCGGCAGCACCCTGAAATCAGCGCCGACATGGTAGGCGTCGGTCGTGTAACTGTACTGTTGGTTAAAGATGGCGATGGTCCCACCATCGGTGGTGAACGATCCCGGTCCTTCGTCGCGGTCGTGCGAGTAACCCGCGCGAATGCGCACCCGCGATTGCGGAAACAGTGTCAGGTTGTAGTCCTGCATCCGCCGCACCAGATCGAGCGCGTGCGGCGAAGTGGGAATGGCAATGGCCGGAGTTGACACCGCGGGATTGAATGGGTTGGCGAGCAGGTTGTAGTCCCAGAAATTTTTGTCGCGCCGGAAGAGCAGCGAAAAGTTATACCACTTGTTTTTCTCGATTCTCAGCCGGCTCACATCATTGGGATCGCCACCGTAGCCAAAGTTAGTGAAGTCGAGATTGTCGAACAGGAAACCGTTGTGGTCGAGCGAACGCATATCCAGGCTGTAATCAAATAAACGCAACCCGGAGTCCAGATTGACAAAGGTGTCATAGGTGTCCTGATTGCCGTTGAGCCAATCCTCGCGATATCCCGCCTCGATCGACTGCTGGATGTTGTAACTGCCGGCTTCGACACCCTTCGTCTCTTCGTCATCACCCTGGGCACGAGCGGCAAGGGGTACAAACAAACTTATGATTACTGCCGCGGTCAAAACACCGATCCGGGTATCATTTCTCATAATGTCCACGCGCATTACGACAACTTTCGACTTTCCCCAACTCACGTCGCATTTTGGTCAAGCGCAAACGATATTCGCCCTACTTAAAGAACGTCGGGTCGAAGTTAGAACCATGGATCTGGCTGTGGCACAAAGTGCAAGACTTAAAAAACGTCTCCTGGCTGTGAAACGAAGGAGTACCCGGCGGCGAGCCGACACTAGCTCCCGTTGGCGTCATGGTGTGGCACTGCAGGCAGAGCAGGTTCACGTTGCTCACCCGCAGCATGTGAGGGTTCGGCCCGCCATGGGTCAAATGGCAGGAGGTGCAGCCCTCAACCTTCACCGGTTCGTGCTCGAATACGAATGGCCCTTGCTTCTCGGTGTGGCACTTATAGCAAACCGCGTCCAGCGTAGAGGAAGTCCGCAGTTGCATCGCCCTTTCCGTCCCATGCGGATTATGGCAATCGGTGCATTGAATCAGGCCTTCGTTCACCCGATGATGAAACGGCATCTCGAACTCCGCCTTCTTCGCCAGGTGGCACGAGTAGCACAGCTCCGGCTGCGCTTTTACCAGCAGGAATTCTCTGGTCTTTGCGTGGTGCGGCGAATGGCAGTCTATGCAACTTACTTCGTTCTGGCCATGTACGGAGTTGATGGCGTGCATATGCTCGGCGCCGCCGGCGTGACAGCTAAGGCACGTGTCATCTATGGTTTTGACCGAAGCCTTCTTGAATACAAAAATCTTGCTGATATCCCCGCCGCTTTCAACGTGCGCCCTGCCCGGGCCATGGCACGCTTCGCATCCCTGCTTCGACGGTCCCCCCTTGGTGTTGAGGGTAGTTTTCCAATGTGGCGTCTTCGCCCAGTTGTCGTAGATATCTTCGTGGCAGGTCTTACAAGTCTCCGCCCCAACATAATCCGACGCATTGGCAGGACCAGAAGCCGCAGGTGCCCCAACTGATTGCGCATCGGCCGCTGCGGCGGTTTTCGCAGGAGACGCGTTCTGTGCAATGGCCGGAGTAGCAACCAGGGCCGTAGCAACCAGGGCCGTAGCAATCAAGGCCAATGACAGACTCATCAAGGCAAGCAGTTGAGAATACCTGTCAGGTTTCATGTCGGTGTAGGTGTGTATATGGCTGAGCCGCAAATCTGCCGGCAATTTTAGCCGTACAGCTCGTGCGCCAACCGCACCTATGGCTACTCCTCGCGATTTTTTCCTACGAGTTTTCCCAGATCGAAAAAGGATCTTTTAAAAAACTGAGAAAAGGGCCCCGTCCCGTTGATCTTTGCTGAATTTTAGAATCCACGTACGCGAAGTTACGGAACTATACAACTTATTGCTGTGATCTTAATCACATCGGCCTGTGATTGTCACTAGCTATCCGCACCACAGTATGTACCTCTGTGGCAGACCAATTAGCGCAGTAAGTATTAGCTATCGGCTTTGCCCGATGAATCTTCATCTTGTTCGTTCTCTTCTGGTGCATCGTCCTTTAGTTTTTTCTCGACTGATTCTTCCTCATCCGGCTGGGCATTGACTTCCGCTGCTTTGCCAACGCCGGCTTCTTCCATCCGTAGCACACGCGCAACTGTCTGCGCGTCCAGCGCATGTTCGTCCTGATACTCTTCAATTGACATGCGCCCATCCCACCACGACCAGTTCATGGGAAATACATCCGGATCAAAGATCACCTGATAGAAATGCCAAATTAGAATCGCGAGTGTCGCCAGGATCGCCTCATACAGATGAATTGTTAACGCAACGTCAATCCACCAACCCGCCAGCCATTTCGTAACAATCACCTGGAACCATGCCATGAGCCCGGTGCAAGCCATGATCACCGTGCCCCAGGCAAGCGCCCAATATTCAAACTTCTCGCCGTAATTGAAGCGGCCAAAACGCGGCTTCTCGCGCGTAAGACCGAGATGGTAGCGAAGCGTCATCCCTAGGTCGCGCAGGTCTTTCTTCTCCGGCCATAATTCGACCAGCATCTTCCGTCCTTCGCGCGTCGCAAGCCCATAGACCACGTGATAGGCGGCCACACCGATCAGCGTGACCCCAGCAATCCGGTGCGCAATTCGCCGGAAATTTTCCGTGATCCCCATCCAATCGGCAACGGAAGAGAACGGAGCGATCAGCGCGAAGCCACTCAGCACCAGAACTGTGAAGCAGATGAACAAAATCCAATGCTGCACCCGCTGATTCAACGTCATGCGCACAATCGTTGCCGCCTCGAGTTTCCTTCTGGCCAAGGCCTTGCTCCGCCAGATCACCGCGTTATGCGAAAGCATCGAACCCACGAGAAAGAAAATGACGAAAATATAAAAATGCTTGATCCACACCACCACTACGGCGCCAAGTCCTGCACTCGGCGAACTTCCCGCATGGATCGGGAAGCGCGTGAACTTTTCGGTCGCGCCGGGATGGCACTGGCCACAAGTGGTGGCGAGATTTGCCTTATTGATCGTGGAGCGTGGATCAGTGGACGCAAGAATCAGATGCGATCCGTGACAGCTGGCGCAATTCGCAACCACAGTCGAACCCAAGCGGGAAGCCAAGCCATGATAACTTTCGCGATAGCTGGCGACTCTTCCGCCGGGAACGCCGAATTCCCGGGTCAATCGCACGTCTTGGTGGCAGCGCGAGCAGGTGATTTGCGCCAAGGCTTGCGCCGAAACCGATGACGAAGGATTCCCCGGCGCCTGGATGGTATGAATCCCGTGGCAGTCGGTGCAAACCGGCGCCAGCCAATTCCCGCGCGCGATCGCTTGCCCATGCACGCTCTGGACGTATTGTTCACTTTGCTGCGCGTGGCACTTTCCGCAGGTTGCTGGAACATTGAATTTAAAAATCGATGACTTAGGATCGCCCGCCATGAGAATGTCGTGCGACCCGTGGCAATCGGTGCAGACTGCGGCTTTTTGCGATCCCGCCGAAACCGCCCGCCCATGAACGCTCTGCTCGTATGAGAAGAAAACTTGCGTGCTGAGCCCACTCGCGCTCATCACGAAACTTTGTTCGTGGCACCTTCCACAGGTTATCGGAATGTTGGAGTGAAAGATCTTCGAGGCGGGATCGGTTGCCGGAAGAATCGCATGCGCATCTCCATGACAATTCACGCAGCCGGCCGCGAGTCTGTTCCCCCGCGCGGCCGCTTTGCCGTGCACACTTTGCGCATAGGCGGCCTGCTCATCCGCGTGGCACGACCCGCATTTGGGCATCGCCAAACCCGGGTTGTGCGGGATGGATTTAACGTCACTGTGACAATCGGTGCAGCCAAGAACGCCGTGCGCGGACTTTTGAAATGCCGGCTCGCCGACGAAAAGACTGACGGTCTTCCCATTAATCGTCGCAGTTAAGGATTGATCGCTGTGACATGCAAGACAATCCGAATTCTGCAGCGGCGCACCAAGACTCAGCGGTGCTCCCGTCCCCAACAGCAGACACAATACGACTATCGGTCGTAGCCACATGGCAAGCTGCTTGTAGCGGTCTTGGCTGCGAGGATCGGGACCGCCAACGCGCGATTGCGAACATTATATGTCGCGTGTAAAGTCGCACGCGGAACTTGCCAGTTGCGCCAATCATTACCGTTGCGGAGCGCGTTGCGTTAGATTTTGCTAACCTGACTATTCGCTCAGTAAATCTTCTCCATCGTTCGAGCGGGCCGTCCCGCTCCACAACTGAGGTGGTTCATGGCAGGAGGCGCTCGTTTGCTGCTAATTGCTCTCCTTCTTCTTTTCTTGTTCGCGGTTTTCGCGGACGCAAGCGCGTCCGATGCGGCGTCGGCAGCTTCACCGGCAGTAACCGGCCCTCCTGTGGCCGAGCAGAAACCGGTGGTGGACGATCTCTACGGCCACAAAATTACCGATCCTTACCGCTGGCTTGAAAACGGCAGCAGCCCGGAGACGCGTAAGTGGGTCGACGAGGAAAATACTTACACCCGCAGCCTTCTCGATCCGCTTCCCGAAAGAGAGCAAATTCGCGAACGCCTGACCCAGTTGCTTTCGATCGGCACTCTCGGTGCGCCGCAGCTGGGTGGCCAGTCCTACTTCTACACAAAACGCGAAGGCACCGAGAATCAGCCCGTTCTGTATGTGCGCGAGGGCGTCCATGGCGACGACCGCGCGCTCGTCAACGTGAACGCGCTCGCCTCGGACGGTACGATCGCGCTCGACTGGTGGCAACCAAGCGAAGATGGAAAGTACGTTGCATACGGCACATCGCCCAGCGGATCAGAAAAGAGCACGTTGCACGTGATCGACACCGCGACCGGCAAGTTGTTGCCGGATTCGATTGAACAGACTCGCGCCGCCAGCATCGCCTGGAAGCTCGATGACTCCGGGTTCTACTACACGCGCTATCCGAAGAAGGGCGAAGTTCCGGCAGGCCAGGAAAACTATAACCGGCACATTTTTTATCACCAGCTCGGCACCGATCCAGCAAGTGATCTTCTTATTTTCGGCGAAGGCCGTAATCCGGAAGACTGGCCGGACGTGCAAATTTCAAACGACGGCCGCTGGCTGCTGATCACCGTTGAAGAAGGCTGGACGAAAACTGAACTCTACTTGCAGGATCTAAAAGCCGGCGCGCCTGCCGTTCGCATCACCGACGGAAAGAACTTCCTCTACGGCGGCGAAATCATCAACGGGAAGATTTATATCGTTACCAACGAAGACGCCCCGCGTTATCGCGCCTTTGTAGCGCGAACCGCTTCGCCCGAACGCCCTAATTGGAAGGAAATCGTTCCGCAAACCGATGCGGTGCTCGACGGCACAAATGTCGTTAATGGGCTTTTGCTCGCGCAATATGAAAAAGACGTCAGCTCCCGCTTGAAGTTATTCGATCTCGAGGGCAAGCATTTGGGCGATGTTGGCCTTCCCGCAATTGGGACCGTGTATGGCATCGGCGGCAAATGGAACCGCAAAGAAGTGTTCTTTGCCTTTCAGTCGTTCACCATCCCGGATGCGGTCTACCAAATCGATCTCAACAATCGCACCACTTCCTTGTGGGGCAAGGTTGACGCGCCGGGAATTGATCCTTCCCGCTACGAGGTGAAGCAGCTCTGGTTCCACTCGAAGGATGGCACGCGTGTGCCGATGTTCGTCTTTCACAAGAAAGGTCTCGTGCTCAACGGCAAGAACCCCACCCTGCTCACCGGATATGGTGGCTTCAACATAAGCCTCACCCCCAGCTTCGTGGCAGACCGTTACCTGTGGCTTGAGCACGGCGGAGTGTTTGCGGTTGCCAATCTGCGCGGAGGCGCTGAATTCGGCGAAGATTGGCACCGCGCGGGAATGCTCGAGAAAAAGCAGAACGTATTCGATGATTTCATCGCCGCCGCCGAATATTTGATCACGCAAAAATACACAGACAAGAACCATCTCGCAATTCGTGGCGGATCAAACGGCGGCCTGCTGATGGGCGCCGTGGTCACCCAACGGCCTGATCTATTTCGCGCCGTCATCTGCCAGGTTCCGCTGCTCGATATGTTGCGCTATCAGAATTTTCAAATTGCCAAGCTGTGGATTCCCGAGTATGGATCATCGGATAACCCGGAACAGTTCAAGTGGCTCTACGCCTACTCGCCCTATCATCACGTGCATGCAGGCGAAGAGTATCCCGCGATTCTGTTCATGACAGCAGATACCGATACCCGCGTCGATCCCATGCACGCAAAAAAAATGACCGCATTGATGCAGGCGGAAGCGGCAAACGGCCGCAGCCGCGAGCGTCCCATCCTGCTGCGCATTGATACCAAAGCCGGCCACGGCGCCGGCAAGCCAATCGCCAAGCAGGTCGACGATCTCGTCGATATCGATTCGTTTCTGTTTTGGCAACTGGGGATGAAGTAACACGATTGAATCATTGAATCATCAGGGGATTGAATCATTGACCTGAGGTGTTCCGCATTGATTCAATAATTCAATGATTCAATAATTCAATGATTCGATGATTCAATGATTCGGTAGCCTCCATGCCCGAGCTTCCCGAAGTCGAAACCATCGCGCGCGGGCTTGATCAGCGCATCGCCGGCGATGTGATTGAGTCCGTGTGGCTCGGCTCGAAACCCGAACCGCTCAAGTCTTCCGCCGGAGAGATTGCCAAGACGCTCGAGTCGAAGCAAATTTCCAGCGTCCGCCGTGTCGGCAAGCACATCGTTTTCGACCTCACGCCCTCTGAGAACGGCAAAAGCGTGCCGTTAGGAAACCAGGCTCAGTGGATCGTCCATCTCGGGATGACCGGGAGCTTGCGAGTTTCCCCGCCAGAGGCGGAATTGGAGAAGCACACGCATGCAATCGTGCGCCTGGCTTCCGGGCGGGAACTTCGTTTTGTCGATCCCCGCCGCTTTGGGCGGCTGAGCGTCATTGAAAAATTTCAAGCTCCAGGCGCTGAGCCTCTGCAAATTTCATTCGAAGACTTCATCCCACTTTTTCGCGGGCGAAAAACTCCCATTAAGAGTGCCTTGCTAAATCAAAAGCTGCTGAGTGGAGTAGGCAACATTTACGCCGACGAAGCCTTGTTCCGAGCGCGCATCCGTCCACGACGGCGCGCTGCCTCACTTACGCGCGATGAATTGCGCAGATTGCATGCCGCTCTGAAAAAGGTACTGAAGGCGGCGATCCGGGCCGGGGGGTCGAGTATCTCCGATTACGTAGACGCTAATGGAGACGAAGGCTTTTTCCAGCTGAAGCACAGAGTTTACGGACGCGAAGGCAAACCGTGCCTGGTTTGCAAAACTCCAATCAAGCGCATCGTCATCGCCGGACGCAGCAGCCACTACTGCCCGCATTGCCAGAAATAAGCCTTACGAAGCGGCCTTCCCGGTGCTTTGGTCCATCACGTACACCCGTCCCGGGCCGGCAGCCTGAATATTGTTTTTCTCGAAACACTCCTTGATACGGCGGCGCAACTCGCGGCTCACGGCATACTGCTTGTTCGGCCGCGTCTTGATCAGGATGAGATATTCCGCCTCGCCAGCTCCTACGCGATCAATTCCAGGAACCTGAATATCGCTGACAATATCGGCAGAGTAGGCGGGATCGTGGCGGACTTCTTCCCCCACCTCTTCGAGTAACTTGATCACCTTGTCACTTGCTTCGCTGTAAGCAACGGTCACTCGCAATGCCAGCTGCGCCCAGTCGCGGGTTGTGTTCGAGACAATCTGCACAGCGCTGTTCGGAACCAGGTGCAGCGTGCCGTCTTCGTCACGCAAAACCGTCATTCGCAGGCTCATTCGCTCCACTGTGCCTTTCACTCCCGCAATTCGCACCGTGTCACCAATGTCATATTGATTTTCGAGAAGAATGAAGAAGCCATTAATGAAGTCATGCACCAGCGTTTGCGCGCCGAAACCAATCGCCAGTCCCGCAATCCCCGCGCTGGCCAACATCGGTCCCAAATTCAGGCCAAGGAGCGAGAGGACCTCCAGCGCCGCGACGAAGAAAAGCACGAACACGCCTACGCTGGTGAGCACGCTGGTTACAGTTCGAAACTGCTGAACGCTGACCCCGGGCGGCAGCTTGCGCATATGCAAATCGGCACTCTTGCGGGAGATTGCCCTGAGTATCCGCGCCAGTACATATGTGCCGACCAAAACCAGAACGATCTTCGGCGCGTCATGGCGAAGAAAGTTCATGGTGTCCTCGCGCCAGTCGCGCACCAGGTCCGGGAGGCTCGCTTCAGAGTGGAGAACAGCAGTTTGTAACGTGGCCAAGAGTGTCATTTTGCGGTCGATTATAGCAACGGCAAGAATACTGCCCGCTCGTGCGCGCTTATAATCGGAATCAACTACCGGTACGTGAGGTCCACCGTGCATCGAATCATTGTTTCCAGCTGTCTGTTCTTCGCACTTGTGGTTTCCCCAGCTCTTTTTTCGCAGCAACCCGGCCCTCCCGGTGTGCCTCCGCAACTGGGCATGCCCCGGCCAGAAGAACAAGGCCCGAGTATTCCCGACCGCATGAAAAAGGAAATGGAAAAGAAGGCCAACGAAGAACGCCAGGCCGAACTCAAGCGGGACACCGACCGGTTACTCAAACTCTCAACCGAACTGAAAGCGTATGTGGATAAGAGCAATGAGAACATCCTCTCGGTCGACGTGATCAAGAAGGCGGATGAAATCGAGAAGCTGGCGCACAGCGTGAAAATAAAAATGCGGGGAGATAACTAGGCACTCCGTTATACGAATTCAGTTCGAACGTGCGCGCCGTCATGTAGCCTCAAGCGTCTGCGCCTGAGAAATGAAATCCGCAAGTTGTCTGACTGTGATCTTCCAGCTCTGATATACCTGTAACACCTTGGACCGACTGCCCTTAACTCTGCACACCGCTCTGCTTCTATTCTGCGCCGGCCTGCTTGGTGGCGCACTCAATGCCGTCGCGGGCGGTGGCAGCTTCATCGGCTTCCCCTCCCTATTGTTCAGCGGAGTGCCTGCCATCGCCGCGAACGCAACCAATACGGTCGCGCTCTGGACCGGGCTGGGCTTCAGCGGCGGAGCATTTCGCCGTCATCTGAATGTTCGCCGTCGTGTTTTATTTTCACTCGCAGCTACCAGCATCGCCGGCGGAATCTTGGGCGCGCTGCTGCTGCTGCATACCCCCGGTGAGAAATTTCTGCGCATCATCCCCTGGCTGATGCTGTTTGCCGTGCTGCTCTTTATCTTCGGCCCGAAGATTATCCGCACACCCGACGTGCGCGTAGTCCACGAACCCGGCGCCGGGACAATTCTGGCAGCTTCGTTATTCCAATTGCTGGTAGCGATTTACGGTGGTTACTTCGGCGGCGGTATGGGATTCGTGATCCTCGCCATGCTCACGGTTTTTGGCATGGCGGACATACACGAGATGAATGCGTTCAAAATCGTGCTCAGCACTTCCACCAACGGCGTCGCCGTGCTCATTTTTATTTTTAAGCACGCCGTGTACTGGCCGCAGGCGCTGGTCATGATCTGCGGAGCTGCGCTCGGCGGCTACTTCGGCGCGCACTATTCGCTGCGCTTGCCGAAACTCTGGGTGCGATGGTTTGTGATCGCAGTCGGCTCCGGAATGACAACCTACTTCTTTATTCGCGCCTATTAGCTCACTGCATGGGAACTGACACGTGTTCGTGCACGATCAGCCATCTTCCATCCTGCTTCTCGAAAACCACCGTCCATCTCATGTCGCCGCTGTCGACTTTTCCATTTTTGTGCGTCATCTCGTACTTGACCGTGGCCGTGCCCCAAACATAGCTGCCTGCGGGATGAAGCATCGCGTCATCATTCATCGTGAACTTCGCGCTCTTGTAGTCAGCCAATTCCTGGCGCACGCCTTTCTCGTATTCGCCCCAGCTCGCGTACCTCAGCGGCGCAATATCGAAGAACGTGTGTGTACCTGAAGCGTACAATTTCGCAACATTCGAAGGATCGAGCGTCGACCAGCCGTCCCAGATTTTTTGGCAATAGGCTTTATCCGGCGACTTCGCGCGCGACATCTGCTCCGCAAATCCATTCGCAACGACGATACCTGCACAAATACATGCTACGAACGCAACCCTATGCGATTTCATGTGCCCCTCCCTAGGTGGCCCGAATTCTCGCATGAGAGATGCCACATTACAAAGAACCTTGGAATCTACGCAGCTTCTCAGGGCAGGCTAAAGTCCGAGCCCGCTGCCGAACGGGGTCCCCGGCGAGCGCGGGGTTGACTCGTCGGGGTGTAGAAATCCCGAGCGCAGCAGAGGGACCTCGAAGATTGGTGGGCAGTGCAGGACTCGAACTTGAGGCGATTAGCGGGCGTCTGAGCCCGCTGCCGAAATCCCGAGCGAAGCCGAGGGACCTCGGAGAATTGGTGGGCAGTGCAGGACTCGAACCTGCGGCCTCCTGCTTGTAAGGCAGGCGCTCTAACCAGCTGAGCTAACCGCCCGCTTGGGACTTAACGATTCTAAATCACCACGCGTGATCTGAACCTGCAGGTTTAAGAAAGCAATTCGAGAGGCGCTACCGGCTACTTCTTTATCAGGCTGGTGTGGCTGGCGACGCA
>DATIYR010000249.1:0-5257 GCA_035517535.1 Terriglobales bacterium | reverse complement strand
GCGAATCGCATCCCGCTGCTCGAAGGAGCACTCGAATGCGTACGCGCCGGCCACATCCCCGGTGGACTGAAAGCCAACCGCGAATTTGCCGAGTGCGTCGTGCAGTATGCCAACGGAGTCGCAGACGACCTCAAGACGCTTCTTTTCGATCCGCAGACCGCCGGTGGATTGCTCGCGGCAGTGGCAGCAGATAAGTCGGATGATCTTTTGAAAGCTCTCATCCAGGCCGGTGTTTTGGCAGTGCACATCGGCGCCATCGAATACAGTAATAAACCTTCGATCCGGGTGGAGACCTAGTCACCGCGGCGAAATTCCAGAGTGTGATGGGCAGGTTGCGATGGAATTGAGTGTAATACTGGCCACATATAATCGCGGGGCAACACTGCGAGAAGCGCTGGCGAGCTTAGATCGTCTCTTAACGCCGCCAAATTTTCCCTGGGAATTGATACTGGTTGACAATAATTCGGACGACGATACTCGCCAGGTCGTCAATGAGTTCGCCCGCAATTGCAGCATCAACGTGCACTATCTCTTTGAGCCGACACAGGGAAAATCTTCGGCCCTAAACACCGGAATTCGAAATGCCGGGGGCAAAATCATCGCCTTCACCGATGACGACGTCATTGTTGATCCGCGATGGCTAACCGAATTAGCCGCAGCTTTCGACAAATCTGATTGCCTGGCCGTTGCGGGCAGAGTGGTTCCGGTCTGGAGCGAGCCGCAGCCGGACTGGCTCGAACTCGAAGATCAGCAGGCGGTTGTACATTTCGAATATGGGGACGAGCCGCACGAGATTGATATACCTCCAATCGGTGCGAACATGGCGTTCCGCCGGCAGATATTCGAGAAATACGGCTTGTTTCGACTGGCCTTGTCATCTTACAAGCGGCGAAGCGGCGGCACGGAGGACATGGAGTTTGGATTGAGACTGCTCCGAGCGGGCGAGAAGCTGATCTATATTCCGACTGCGGTAATCTACCATCCTGTAGACCGAAACCGCCCCACGAAGAAATTTATGTTGCGTTGGGCGTACCGGGTGGGCGAAAAAATGTCGCGGGCTCGCCTGTGGCCGCCCGAGACCGTCACCTACTTGGGCGTTCCCCGTTATCTTTTTCGCAGCGCCGTTGAGAGTGCAGTTCGATGGGCGACTACACTGGATGCAAAGCGGCGCTTCCGATACAAGCTGCGAACGTTTAGATTGGCCGGGGAGATCCGCGAAGCCCTGCGCGCTCAAGATAGCGAAATAAGTGAAGTGCCGCGTCTCGGGCCTTCTTCTGATCGGGGGACACGATCGCCGAATGTATCGTGTTTGGCATCTGAGAGCCCTTTAAGAAAGACGGTCGAGAACGATGAGTAAGTTTAATGTCCCATTGAGTTAATGTCCCAGGACCGGCCTAAACGTCCGCTTGTTTTCAAGGAGGAGGGCAGTTCGCTTCCGCGCTGAACTTGCCGCGGCGGCGCATTTCTTTACTGAACTTGCCGCGCCGGCGCATTTCTGTGAGACCAATGGAAGTTCAGTACAACCAAGCACGACTGCATCACAGCCCCGCAGAGTGTGTCCGCAGCTCAGCTGTGAGCATCTAAAGAGCTCTAATCTCGACGATCTGCGCAGGAGCAAGAGTATGCAAATTCGCCAACTTGGCCGCAGTGGACTCAAAGTTTCCGCCCAAGGGCTCGGCTGTATGGGTATGTCTGAATTCTATGGCCCCGGTGATGAACAGGAATCTATCCGCACAATACACCGCGCCATCGACTTGGGAATTAATTTCCTCGACACTGCCGATATTTACGGCCCGTTCAAAAACGAAGAACTCGTCTGCCGGGCCATTAAGGGCAAACGCGAACGGCTGATTATCGCCACAAAATTCGGCATCGTTCGCGACCCGGCGAACCCGCAAACGCGCGGCGTGAGCGGCAAGCCGGACTATGTTCGCAAAGCCTGCGACGCAAGCTTGAAACGGCTGGGCATCGACTCCATCGATCTTTATTACCAGCATCGCGTCGATCCGAACACGCCCATAGAAGAAACCGTCGGCGCAATGGCCGAACTGATCGAGGCGGGCAAGATTCGCCATATCGGCTTGTCCGAAGCAGGCCCGGAGACCCTGCGTCGCGCCGCCAAAGTCCATCCCATCACCGCGCTTCAGTCAGAGTATTCGCTGTGGACGCGCGACCCCGAAGACCGCGTCCTGCCGACCTGCCGCGAACTGGGCATCGGTTTTGTTGCGTACAGCCCGTTGGGCCGCGGATTTCTCACCGGGCAGATCAAACGCTTTGAAGATTTCGCGCCCGACGATTTCCGCCGCAACTCACCGCGCTTCCAGGGAGAGAACTTCCAGAAGAATCTCGATCTGGTCCAAAAGGTGGGGGACCTCGCGCGTAGGAAGAATTGCACGCCCTCGCAGCTGGCGCTGGCGTGGGTATTGGCGCAGGGCGAAGACATTGTGCCGATCCCTGGGACGAAGCGGGTGAAGTACCTCGAAGAAAATGTCGGCGCCATCAATGTGAAGCTGATGCCTGAGGATCTGATCGAGATCGACAAAATTCTGCCCAAGGGCGCCTTTGCCGGACAACGTTATGCCGAGCAGATGATGCGCCTGATCGATGTCGCGTGATGGGCGTGACATCAAAGTTGCTCTTTTGGAGGTTCCAAACCCTTGTTGATGTCATTCCGAACGCCTTCAGGCGTGAGGAATCTGCTTTTCCGGTGCCTCACCGCTAAGGCGATTCGGAATGACACGCGTAATTGGGAATTTCTTCACCGTGCCCGTACCTTGATCCAGATTGGCGTTCCCACAAATCCGAAGGCGCGGCGAATCTGGTTTTCGAGAAACCGCTCGTACGAGAAATGCAGCTTCACCTGCCGGTCGGTAAAAAGCACGAATGTCGGCGGCGCAACCGCGGCCTGCGTCAGATAAAGAATTTTCACTCGCTGCCGCACAGGCACGGGAGCGCGCTCAAAATCGATTTGCTTGAGGAAGCGGTTCATCTCTCCGGTCGTGATCCGCTTTCGCCGCTCAGCTGCAACTTCTTCGAGCATGGGAAAAATCTTGTCAACACCTTTGCCGCTGGCGGCTGAAATGAAAAGCACGGGCGCATAGTTCAGAAACTTGAGCGCGTATCGCAACCGCTGCTCATAAGCAACGCGGTCGGTGGGCTTCTTGCTCTCCTGAATGCGCGCCGTGCGCGACTGGCTCACCGGTTTTTTCTCGCCGCTGGTGATCAGGTCCCACTTGTTGACGAGAATGATGAGCGATCTTCCGCTCTCGTGAGCATAGCCAGCGATCGCCGCATCGAGCGCGCTTACGCCTTCGGTGGCATCGATCACCAGCAGCGCAATGTCAGCCGACTCCAGATGCTTACGCGCCATCACCACCGAGAGCTTTTCTGCCATCAGGTGAGTCTTCCCTTTGCGCCGAATGCCCGCGGTGTCGATAAAACGGAAAGTTGTACCGTCGCGCTCGACCACTTCGTCCACAGCATCTCGCGTCGTGCCCGGGATTGGCGAAACAATCGCGCGCTCGGCGCCGGTGAGCTGATTGAGCAGAGTCGACTTGCCGACGTTGGGATGGCCGATGATGGTGACGGAAACTTCCGTTGGGGGTTGGGCCTCGTGCGTCGTGCGTCCTTCGTCATTTTCTAATAAGACATCCGAGGGTACCCCACCCTTATCTCGACGTTCTTTGTCGAGATGGGGTGGGGATTTTGACTCTTCGCGAGGTGCTCCCTCCATGGAAACCTCCGTGTTCTCCGTGTTCTCCGTGGTGAAGGTTTTGTTTTTCGGGAGCACCTCAAGAATTGCATCCAGCAAGTCATCCACTCCCCGCCCGTGCTCCGCAGAAATTGGAATCACGTCGCGAATTCCGAGCCGGTGAAACTCAGCCGCAAGCGCTTCCTGTTTTTCCGTATCGACCTTGTTCGCCGCCAGAAACAGGGGTTTCCCTGTCTTCTGTAAAAGCCGCACCAGCTCCAGATCAGGCCCGGTGAGTTCGCTCCGTGCATCTACGACCATCACGATCGCGCTCGCCTCATCCAGCGCCACCTGCGCCTGGCGAAAAATCTCCGCGGGAATCAGATCCTTGGCTTCCGGAACGATTCCACCCGTATCAACAACTCGGAATTCGTGCCCGCGCCAGTGCGTTTCTCCGTAGAGACGGTCCCGCGTGATTCCAGGCTCGTCACCGACAATCGCCCGCCGCGACCCGACCAGCCGATTAAATAAAGTCGATTTGCCAACATTCGGGCGGCCGACGATGGCGATGAGGGGAGTGTTGGGCATGGAGAATGCAACCATTACAGACTCTGTGGGGACGGGCGTCCACGCCCGTCCGGTCGGGCGGAGCTCGACAGTCGGGTTTTCTTGAATCACACAAGAAAACGGCGGGCGAGGGCGCCCGCCCCACACAGGAACTGGTTATTATATTGCCTCTGTGCCTGCCGGTTCTCAGCCCGCTGTCTCTGCTTCAAACAGCAGTCCCTCGCTCAATCAATTTTTCGGTCCCGGCGGGTTGCTTTCCCGCACGCATCCCGCCTACGAATTTCGCCGCGGGCAGTTGCAGATGGCGCAAGCGGTCGAGCAGGCGCTCGAAGAACGGCGTCATCTGATCGTTGAAGCCGGCACCGGCACGGGCAAGACTCTCGCATATTTGCTGCCCGTGATTCGCTCCGGCAAGCGCGTCATTATTTCAACCGGAACAAAAAACCTGCAGGAGCAGCTCTTTCACAAAGATGTTCCGTTTCTCGAGCAGGCGCTCTTCCCCGACGGCAATCGCCGCCTGAGCGTTTGTTACATGAAGGGTCGCAACAATTATTTGTGCCGCAAAAAGCTCTACGATCTCACCGGCCAGCCGGTCTTGAGCGGACTCGACGAAATCGAGCACTATCGCGCCATCGCCGCGTGGGAAGAAAACACCGCGATCGGCGACCGCTCGGAGTTGGCGTCGCTTCCGGAAGCCAGCGCGCTGTGGCATAAACTCGACGCCCGCGCCGACACCTGTCTCGGCCAGAAATGCAATGCTTGGGACAAATGTTTCATCACCGAAATGCGTCGCCGTGGGATGGAGAGCGACATCATCATTGTCAATCATCATCTCTTCTTCGCCGACCTCGCGATCAAGCAGCAGGCCGATGGCGCGCCGGATGCGGGAATTCTGCCGGATGCAGGCGCGGTGATTTTCGACGAAGCGCACGAACTCGAAGACGTGGCCGGCAGCTATTTCGGAATTTCGGTAACCGCTGGGCGATTCGAAGAACTTTG
>DATIYR010000248.1:0-2904 GCA_035517535.1 Terriglobales bacterium | reverse complement strand
GAGGTCATGCGCATTCTCGAGGCGAATGTGATCTTCGACGATTGCGATGCGAGCGGAGCGCTTGTCTTTGGGAATTGGTGCGGTGGCCATGTGGACCTCCGGGGCGCGGCAAGTATATACGTCGGCGGGCGTGGACGCCCGGGAGGTCAATCAGCTTAAATTTCTGGAGGTGGCGTGACTCTGAGCGTAGCGAGTCGAAATGGGATCTCGTGCGTGGGACGTGGGTGATCCGCGCCGGATCCCTCACCCCGCTGGTGAAAGCGCGGGGTATCGGGATGACGCATTCAGGAGGATTCCGATTTAGAGGTGAGGAATCTGCTTTCGTCCGAAACCAGCAGATTCCTCGTTGTCTCGCTCTGCCCGACGCCTCGGAATGACAGGTTTGCGGCTAAGAATTCGGCTCAAGCGAATCTGCGATGTGAAAAAGGCGGGATGGCTCCGGTCTTTTTTTACGAGAGGATCAGAACCTACTGCTGGCCCGTCGCCGCGTTCTGCGCTGTTGTTGCGCTCGCGGGGGTGGCATTTTCTGCCGTGCTGCTCAATCTAGACAAATGCGGGAAAAATGGCGTGACTTCGAACGGCATTTTGTCACGGGCTGTCAGGATGGTGACCGGGGCGGATTTGATCATTTCGACGTGGTCTTCCCAGGGATCGACTTTGAGTCTTCCTCCCAGCGGCAAGGCGGCGATCTGATCGAGTTTGTTGTCGTCGAGAGTCGGGGCAGAATCCATCAGCGCCGAAAGACGAGTCACATCGCCTTTGCTATCGGTGAGATTATTGCCGAGATGCGCGGTGAGCAATGCACGCAGCTCCGGCGCGCGCGCCTGCAGCTGCTTCAGATACAGCCCAGCCGATCCGAGCTTCTGTGCATATGGCGAATTTTTCAGCAGCTCGACCGCTTTTGCGTCAGCCGCGGCTTCTTCATCTGGATTGTGACGGAAGCCGAAATTCTGGTAGGTCGATTCGTCGGTGAACAGCATACGGTCGTTGAAGGCAAATTTGCTGCCGAGGTTGTGGCCGAGCACGATGTGCGCCAGCTCATGCGAAAGAATCGCGGCCAGGCTGGCTTCGTCGGGCAGGGTGTCGACCAGCCCGCGGCTGATGATGATCGTGTTCCCGACGCTGAAAGTCTCAAGCGGCGAAGTCAGCATCACCCGCGCACGCACCGGACGCGGCAAGTCGATGTTATTGGTGATTTCGATGTTGTTGATGACGGTCTCAAGCACTTTGTCCACGTCTCCGGGAGGCGCAAGTAAGCCGGCCTCCTGCAAACGCTCGACGACGTTATCTTCTGCCTGCTGCTGCCATTCGCGCTCCGCCTCGAGCGGAGACGCATCCTGCGCGGTCGCGCTTTCGTCTTTTACCGCATCGACGGTGAGATCGGTCAGCTCGTCTTCGTGGTTGTTCTTCACCAGGTCATAGCCCCAGATGCGGGACTGGGCTTTGAAGGCCACCTTGTCCTTCGAGCCGTAACTGAAGTCGCCTTCTTCGCTGTAGATGTACGCGGGTACCCAATAGCCGGGGACCAAGTTGAGCCGCCAGCTATCCATGTGGAAGAACTGCGCATTTTTCGGACGCGGCACGTAGGTGCCGTTGAGGCGAACGATGTTGTAGTTCTGATCCTCCACCCAGATGCGGCCTTCGAACATGCCTTTGCCGGCGCCGGATTTCGGTTTGATGTCAAACACCAGGCACCTGACGTCACCCAAGAATTCGCGGCGCACAAAGCTGAAGTCGTAGTGATTGCGGTCAAAGTTCTGGCGGTCGGCGAAGATCATCCAGGAAAAACCCATGGGCTGATACTGAATGCGAAACAGGTGGGTGAACCCGCCCATCAGCAATTTTTGAAAACTTTCCTGCGAGGCTAAATAGTCGCGGCGGTCGATGGAAGGACCCATATCGAGCCGGCCGAGGAAATAGTGGTCTTCCTTGGGAACCGCGCCGAGCTTCGGATCGGGCTGCAGGTTTTGCAGGTAGGTTTCTACCAGCGGCGTACGCGTGCTGAGAAATTCAATGAGAGCATGTTCGCGGGCGATGATCTGGTCGATTACGTAATCGGTGGTGATCGGCTTTCTCGGCTCACGTTGTGCCAGGGCAAGGCCGGGAGTGGTGGTCGCGACCGGCTGGACGGCGGCCGGCTGCGTGGATTGCTCAGGAGCCGATGCTTGCTGCGCGGCGGCCAGCGAAGACAGCAATAGAACTGCTGCGAACCCTAAACCTTTCACTTTCTCCCCCTCGAACTGCTCACTCCACTACGAATGCGACGTAAAAAATTCAGGAAGCCATCTGAAACATCACGTGCACAATTGCCCGCGAATCAACCGCAACGCCATTACGTTGCGCCGGCTTGAATTTGATTTTGTTGGTGGCGTCGACGGCGGCTTCATCCAAGCCGTGGCCCAGCCCCCGCACGATGCGATTCACGTGCAGCTCGCCATTGGCACCGAACACAACCTCCAGCAGCACTTCACCCTCGATGTTCAATTTGCGCGCTTCTTCCGTGTACACCGGCTTTGGCTTGTACAGAATTTCGACCTGCGTGGTGACGGCTGCCGAATCATCCACGCTGCGCTTAGGAGCCGCTGCGACCTGCTCCGAACCGAACCCGGAGGCTTGCACCTGCCCAGTGCGATGCGTGTTCGTCTGCGCAATGCCATCGCCGAACCCGGTACTGGCAATTGTGCCTTTCAATCCTTTTGCTCCACCAGTGCCGTTGCCGGTTCCAAGACCTTCGGGGGCATCGAATGAACCGATGGTAGCCGCGACTAATTTCGCCTGCTTGCCGTCGGCTTTTAATCCGTTGGGGTCACCGAAGCCGCCGGTTTGCACTTTTTCAACCGGCGCTTTAATCGTAGGCGGGGCGGAGCTGCCGAAATCGGTGGTGTGGATGGTTCTTGGGATCGG
>DATIYR010000247.1:0-3541 GCA_035517535.1 Terriglobales bacterium | reverse complement strand
CCCCGTTCGGCCCGCTCATCTTCTTAAAAGCATTCCGCGTCGTATCCGGCAAATGCTTCTCGAGATGATTCGGAGCGGTGCCGAAGAACATCTCGATCAGCGCCTGGCGGGCAGTTTGCGGCATGGTTCCGGTTTGCGCAAGCAATAAGGTGGAAGTGAACAGCAGGGGAAGGAACCATGCAAAAAGGCGGCGCATTGGGCCTCCGTGGGTGAGTAGTAGCAAGGATAGCAGAGTTGCCACAGTGCGATGGACACCGTGGAAGGAACACCTGGCCAAGTCCGTGCAGCCAATGTGCAGATTTGTGCAGCCACGTGAGCCCCAATGCCGGGGCTCTGGGCTGAAGCAGAAGCAGCCCTAAGTCATTGCCGGGCAGGGGCTTCCAGATTCGCCTCGACGATGGCGCGGGGAGCTCCGCTTTGGCTTGGGAAGTGCACTTTTCAGCGGTAAGAAAAAGAGGCGCATTCCATGAGTCCGAACCTCTTCTTTACGTGTTTTCGACCCGACCTTTGCCGTCCGCTCAGCGGCCTGGGCGCGTACGCACTCTGCGCGTCAAGGCAAAACCGGAACGGTGCCTCCGTTTGCCATTCCTGATTTCCCGCCATTTGCCTCTTTTTAGAATGCGGCCCCCGAAACGGGGCCGCACTTTTGTTTGCGGCGTAGACTGCGTATGGCGGCTTTCATCGGTGCCGGATGAACGAACCATCCTGCAACTCGTGAAATGCTTGTTGCAGTTCCTGCTGTGTGTTCATCACGATTGGCCCATACCACGCGACCGGCTCTTCGATCGGCTTGCCCGAAACCAGCAGGAAGCGAATTCCTTCCGGGCCGGCCTGCACCACGATTTCATCTCCGCGATCGAAGAGCACGAGCGAATGATTGGCCGCGTCATATTCCGGAGTCGCGTTCGGGTCGACAGCTGATTCGGTCAGCACCGCTTGCGGATCAGACGCATCGCGGAACGTTCCGCTTCCTGCAAAAACGTAAGCGAACGCATTGCGCGTAGTTTCGACCTTCAGCCGTTTCTTCAGCCCCGGCGGCACAGAAATGTCGACATAATTCGGATCGGCAGCAACGCCTTCCACCGGCCCTCGCTTGCCCCAGAACTCCCCGCAGACGATGCGCACACGCGTCCCGTCACCGTCCGTAACTTCCGGAATCGCGCTCGACGGAATGTCCTGATAGCGGGGATCGGTCATCTTCAAATGCGCCGGCAGGTTCGCCCAAAGCTGAAATCCGTGCATTCGGCCGCGCTGGTCCCCCTTCGGCATTTCCTGATGCAGAATGCCGCTTCCCGCGGTCATCCATTGCACATCGCCGGCGGTCATTTTGCCTTTGTTGCCGAGACTATCGCCGTGCTCAACCGAACCAGCGAGCACATAAGTGATCGTCTCGATCCCGCGATGCGGATGCCAGGGAAATCCGCGCAAATAATCCTCGGGATTTTCGTTGCGAAAATCGTCCAGCAGCAGGAACGGATCGAACTCCTTCGTCTTGCCGAACCCGAATGCACGCTGCAGTTTTACCCCTGCGCCTTCGAGAGTCGGCTTGGATTGAATAATCTGTTGAACTGGTCGAAGCGACATAGCTTCCTCCCTCAAGAGCCGCGGGCGACACCGATTTCGATGTTCGCCGGCGGCATACGATTCAGGCCCATGAAATTCAGGCCTATGCATTAGGCCTTTACAAACTGAACGTCGAGCGTGATGGTGACTTCATCGCCGACGAGAATGCCGCCGGTTTCAAGTGCCGCGTTCCAGGTCAGCCCGAAGTCTTTGCGATTGATCTTGGTGGTCGCCGATACTGCCACGCGGGTGTTTCCCCACGGATCTTTCGCCGGAGCAGTGGGTCCTTCAACTGCGAAGGTAACGCTCCGGGTAACGCCGCGGATCGTCAGGTCGCCCGTGACCGTCAGTTCGCCGTCGCCCTTCTGGGTAATCCTGGTCGATTTAAACGTCAGAGTCGGGTGTTGCTCGACGTGAAAGAAATCTGCGCTCTTCAGGTGAGCGTCGCGCTGCTCCTCGCGGGTGTTGATTGAAGCCGCGTCAATTGAGGCTTCAATCTGAGACTTGGTGACGTCAGTCTCGTCAAGGTTCAGGAGGCCGCTGACCTTCGGGAAATGACCTTTAACGTTCGAAATCATCATGTGCTTAACTTTGAACTCGGCCACGGAATGAGCCGGGTCGATGTTCCAGGTGCTGACGGCGGTTTGCGGTGTTGCCAGTGCGCTCATAAAGTTTCTCCTTGGTTTGCGGTCGATTGGGTTAGATGCGTTAGAACGATATTCGTTGCAACAATTATATTTCCCAAAAAAATCAAGGCACCCTGCGGCATGACTCATCCAGAAGTTCGCTTAATCGCCGCATCCGCTCCTGGCCCAAATGCCCAAGTTGTTCGCGGTGCGCGGCCTGTATTGGCGCATCCAGCCGGGCAAGCAGTTTGAGTCCTTCGGGAGTGATTTTCGTCAGGACCGTCCGCCGGTCTTTGCTGTCGCGAGAGCGTGAGATCAGGTCCCGTTTCTCAAGCCGATCGAGCAGGCGGGTGATATCTGGATCGCGCGTAATCATGCGATTTCCGATCTCGCCGCAGGGCAGTCCCTCTGGCGCGCCGCGCAAAATTCGCAGCACGTTGTATTGGTTGGAAGAAAGGTCTGCAGCTTTCAGCACCTGCGCCGGCCGGCGCGAAAGCATGTCGGCGGTGCGCAACAGGCCGAGAAAGACCGCTTCCTCGACAGAGGGCGCGGCTTTCGTTTTTGTTTGAGGTTGGGGCCTCGGTTTAGTCATGGAAATTCATTATATTTGTTGTAACAAATATCGTCAACACGATCTTCTGATTCCGCGTACCGCCCGCGCCTCAGGGTCCGGTCGGACCAACCCGATGGTCGGCTCTGCATGGGGTCGATCGCGGCCACGGGAACGAGAATGTTTACGAATTCCATGCTCTGGACGAGTGAGCTTGATTCCATAGGAACGTCCGTGCAAGAATTCATGCAGGCATGCTGCGAAAACAGCACACATGGCTCGCCATAATCGCGATCCTCGCGATTATGGTCATCTTTGTTGCCCCTTCGGTTGATTTGGCTCCAACTGCGCTGCGGGCATGGCAAGCTGCATGCGCCATTTTTGTCGCCATAGCAGCCACGGTCCGCACGGTTGCTGCTTGCTCAAAGTCGCTTCCGTCCTCTCGTGCAGCGCTTCCCATCCTGAACGGAGTCGTGTTCTCAAACAGTCGACAGCTCAGCTGCGTTCTCCTCTGCTAGACGCTCCGGTTTGCGCCCGCAGTGTGTCTGGGCGTGGTCTCGTATTTCTACAGTTTTGATCACCCACGTTGTTTCCCAGGCAATGGAAGCCGTCTTTCGCCTCGTCGCGTGGCCGGCCAACGTACTTGCAACTTGAAGCAAAGTTTGGAGCGCGTGATGAACCGTCTACTTGTGGTTTCAAACCGGTTGCCAGTCACCATCGAAGGCGCCGGAAATTCTCAGCAGGTTCGCACTTCCAGTGGAGGTCTGGTTTCTGCTCTGAAGCCGATTATCCAGAGATTCGG
>DATIYR010000246.1:0-6787 GCA_035517535.1 Terriglobales bacterium | reverse complement strand
TTCGTTGCCTCGTTTCAGCTCAATCTCGATCGGCCTTTCTACATTGACGGCGTCATCGGCATAAAGCACACCGTTGTCTCCAACAATTTCGAGCGGAGTGCGATAGTCGGCGCGAAAAGAAACCAGAACAGTCCCGAGCGTCCCGCGAGAAAATTCCAGCGTCATTGTGGCGGCGGCTTCGACATTTCCTGATTCCTTATCGGAAACGGCCGTTGTACTCACACGAACAACCTCATCCTGCAAAATGAATCGCAGCGTATCGATGCAGTGCACGCCGATATCAAAAATCGGTCCGGCTCCAGCGATGCTTGCGTCAAACATCCACTTCCTCGGATGTGATCGTGTACCCAGGAACGAGAATTCCGAGCGCGCAAAGATTGGCTCGCCGATCGCACCCGAGGCAACATGTTCACGCAACTTACGCACGCTTTCATCGAAGCGAAATACATGAGCAACGCCGAACAAAACATTCTTTCGGCGTGCTGCCTCCACCATCTGCCGCGCTTCGGCCGCATTCATGGCCAAAGGCTTTTCGCACAGCACAGGTTTTCCGGCTTCAATCGCGGTTAACACGTCACGCAGGTGGCAGGAATTTGGCGTTGTCACAAAAACCGCGTCGACTTTTGCCGACCGTGCCAGTTCGGCCGCAGAATCAAATGCCAGCGGGATGTGGAATTCCCGCGCCGATTCTCGTGCCTTAGCGATATCGCGCCGCGACAAGCCCGTTACCGTGCAATTTTTCGAAAGCGCAAACCCCGGCATCAGACGTTTCACCGCATGCAGTCCGAAGCCGGCGATTCCGAAGCGAACCATTTCAATCAGGGTGTAATCGAGAACGAGCGAGGAAGCACACTGAGATGTATCGAATTGCCCACGGAATACAGTGTGCCATTGGAGTTGAACAAGTACTCCGAGATACTGTTCCCCTGCTGATTCACCACGAAGAAAAATTTCGCCTGTGGGTCAATCACCAGACTTGAGGGCTCTGTACCCGTGGGGATAGGTGCGCTTGTCAACACGGCCAGCTGGCCAGTTGTGGTGTTCACCTGAAACAGCGAGAGATTTGCCGAACCGGAGTTGGCAACGTAAAGGTATACCCCAGTCGGGCTGGTGACGGCGGCAATCGGGGTCGTACCGGTAGCGTATGCTCCGGAGCCCAGCCCTAGCGAGCCGTCTGAGTGAATTCGGAGTACGGTCACCGTGTCGATCGCGGGATTCGGGACATAGAGAAAATTCTCATTGGGATCGATTGCCACCTTGCCCACCCCGCCGCTTACCACAAAAGGCGTACCGATTTGAGTAAGTGCGCCTGAGCTCACGCTGAAAGCGTAAATCGCAGAAACATCAGGAACGGTCACATACAACAGATTTCCCGACGAGGAGAGTGTCAGCCACGATGGGCTCGCCGCCAGCGGCGCACTGGAGACGAATGTCAATGCGCCCGAGCTGCCAATGGAAAAAACCCATATATCGCTGGTGACTTGATTAGCAACAAACAGATACTTTCCGTCTTTGTCCATCGCCATGACTGCCGGCGAGAGTCCCACCATACCCGATGACGTAACCAGCGGCGTACGTGGCCGCACCTCAGTAAGCGCGCCGGTAGTCGGGTCAATTTGGAATAGAGAGATGTTGTTGATGTCCTGATCGGCAGCGTAAACAAACCGGCCGTTCGGATGCACCAGAACGCTCGAATTGGAAGCGGCAACGCCGGGGCTGGTCGCGGCGACGAACGGAGAGCCGAAAACTTGGGACGCCGCGCCAGTTCCGGCATCCACGCGGAAGGCGATGATGCCCTCACCAGTCGCGACATACCCAAATCTGACTTTTGGAATGGCGCAACCACCGACGATCAGCAGAACAACACTCACCAGCGCAATCAACCCAAGGCGAACCGGGATGCGCTTCTTCTCCGGCCATTTAGTCGATCTAATCGTATGAAATCGCATGAGCAATGGTTTAGTGCTTCCCGAAGCTGTAGATCAGCCCTGTAGCGACCCGAATATTACGCTGGCTCTCACCGAGCGCCGTGGTAAGCACAGCGTCTCCCTGTAGCACGCGCCAGGAAAATCTATCGGTGATCGGGTAATCTACTTCGCCACCGCAAATCAGCGCGCGCTGCCGGTCCGAGGCTTCTACAAAGGTGCTGCCGGGTTGCCGGACGCGTGTCTGTGCTTTTCCGTAAAGGCCATGGGCGATAAGCAGAAACCGGCTGAACTCGAACTTGTATTGCGGGCCAACCGCATACAGGTACTGTTCAATCGGAGTGGAGTAGCCGGCGCTGGCCTCAGCCGTAGCGCCCAGCCCCTTCACAATGTGCGGAAGAGACAAAGCCACTTGAAAGCCGTTCAGCTGGGTCCAGCTTCCGAATCCAAATTCGCCGGTTTGCATGCCGGTGTGTGAGTAGCCCACGAAAACCTCACCTTGTTTGAACCGCGACTGAGCCGCGGCACTCGCGCATAGAGCGAATATCACCGCAACCCAAGTTGAAAATCTCTTCAAAGCTGAAAAATTCATGGTCGCAGGTTTCACGACATGGAGCGGCCGGCAGGTTGGCATCAGCTTTCGGTTCAAGTCTCCCCTAAGTTTTTGGAACAAGTAATATAGCAGTTCGGCTGGGTTCTAACTGTAAAGCGGGAACTTTCAGGATAGATGCCGAGTGCAAATCCAGAGATGCCGCACCGCGATTTGATCCCGACGTTTTTCTAGGATTGCTGTGCGAGTCGCGACTACCTCGCGGTCAATACGCCAGCGTGAATCATCGATTCGAAAATCTTCACCCCGTCGCTACATCCGAGTACGCTTTCGCTGGCCCGCTCAGGATGCGGCATCATCCCCAGCACATTCCGTCCCCGGCTGCAGATTCCAGCGATATTGTCGAGTGATCCGTTCGGATTTGCCTCTGCCGTGATTTCGCCTGCGGGGGTCGAGTAACGAAAGATGATTCGATCCTCTCGCTGCAGATCCGCTAGTGTTTGCTCATCGCAGAAATAATTTCCTTCCATATGGCCGATCGGAATCGAGAGAACCTCGCCCTTGCGGCTGGAGTTGGTAAATGGCGTATCGGCGTTTTCCACGCGCACATACACGGGCTTGCAGACGTATTTGAGCCCGGCGTTTCTCATCAGCGCGCCGGGAAGCAGTCCAGATTCGCAAAGAATCTGAAACCCATTGCAGATTCCGAGCACCAGCCCGCCGTCATCCGCAAACTTGCGCACCGATTCCATCACCGGCGAGAACTTTGCGATCGCACCGGTGCGCAGATAATCGCCATACGCGAAGCCGCCGGGAACGATAATCGCATCGCAGTTTTCAAGGTCGTGCGATTCGTGCCAGAGAAATGTCACCGGCTGCTTAATGACCTGCTCGACCGTCCAAAATGCATCGTGATCGCAGTTCGAGCCGGGAAAGATGATCACGCCAAATTTCATGGATTTTCCTTGAGCGGGAGACCTGCTTTCAGTCTAACATCCACGCACGCCGGGCCTGGCTGCCCCTTCGTGTTCGAAAGCGAAGGTTCCTGTACAGGCAGAGCCAGGGCTAGTAGGGAATTTCGCCGGTCGGCTCATTCAGTGCTTTTTCGTAATCGCTTGACGTCGTGCGATAGCAGCGCAGCCGTGCCTGCCGGTTGTCCAGGTCGGAGATAGGACTCTCAGCCGCATATTTCCAGGTTGAGTTCGGTTCCTCGGCCTCGCGACGTTTTGTCATGAGACGCCGCATCTCCCACAAGCTTTCGTCGCAGGTTGTATCGCGCACGGCGTTCACTTTGTGCACCAGCGAGTAATTCATGCCGGAATCGGAGAGCGGCACCTGGTAGGGAAGAAAATCGTAGACCAGTTTGATAAACCGCGATTCGTCCTTGCTCAATTCCTGCTCAGCCACGAACACCTCGTCATTCGCGAAAAATGACGATCGCGGGTACTGCATCGCCAATGCAATCAGGCGCACTTCGATTTCGCGTTTCTTGCGCAGTGGCCAGGGCAATTCGCCATCCGCGGCAGGAGTTACCGCAAACAGCAGGAACACTAGTCCTACCGCGCAACAAACCGGAATGCGAAAACCTTTCATGAGCGGGCGCTCAACTCTTGATATTGGGACCTGGGAGCAGGTCGTCCAATCGGCCCAGACAGGCCGAAACGCGTCCATTATAACCATTCAAAATGGGGTAAGTTGGTGTGGAAATGTAAATTTCGCATTAATGTAAATTTCACATTAATGATGATCAGAGCAGCCACACGCGTGCAAGCAGTTCTGGTTGAATCTTTCCGCATCCGATTCGGCGGCTTGCGCACCTAATCTGTCTAGCAAGGAGCAATCCATGACGAACAATCCCGCTCCACGACGCGAACTCGGGAATTCAGGCTTAGAAGTTGCCCGTCTTGTACTTGGCGGTAATGTCTTCGGCTGGACCGTCAACGAATCCGATGGAATTCGGCTGCTCGACCACTTTGTCGATTCTGGCTTCAATATGGTCGACACCGCCGACGTCTATTCCAATTGGATTCCAGGCAACCGTGGCGGGGAATCGGAAACCATCATTGGCAAATGGCTGAAACAGAGCGGGAAACGTGACCAGGTGCTAATTGCAACCAAAGTTGGGATGGACATGGGAAACGGCAGGAAGGGACTTTCGCGGAAACATATTCTGCGATCCGCCGACGAATCACTGGCGCGACTGCAAACTGACTACATTGACCTTTATCAATCGCACACTGAAGACAAGGAGACGCCGCAGGAAGAAACGCTCGAAGCCTATGCCGAATTGATCAAATCCGGCAAAGTGCGCGCGATCGGCGCTTCTAACTTCCGCGCGCAAACCTTGCGCCATGCCCTGGAACTCAGCCAGCAAAAAGGCCTTCCTCGTTACGACAGCTTGCAGCCGCACTACAATCTTTATGAGCGCTCACAGTTTGAAGGTGACCTCGAAGCTGTTTGCGGCGAAAACAGTTTGGGCGTGATTCCGTATTTTTCGCTGGCCAGTGGATTCCTGACCGGGAAATATCGGTCGGAGAAGGATCTGGCAGGAAAGAGCCGCGGCGCGCGCGTGCAGCAGTATCTAAACCCACGTGGATTCCGGATCCTGGCCGCTCTCGACGACGTCGCGAAGCGCTATAGCGCCAGTGTCGCTCAAATTTCGTTGGCTTGGCTGCTTGCGAAGCCGCCGATCACTGCCCCAATCGCCAGCGCAACCACCACACATCAGCTGGACGAGATTCTGGCCTTGACGCGCCTCAGCCTGGACCAGGATGCGATTGAAAAGTTGGACCAAGCCAGCAATTATGCCGAAGGCGAGCGCAAAATCGCCTAGGCTCTTGTTTCTGCAAGAAATTCGCCGAGAGCAGGAACCTCGCAAGTTTTTGCCTGGCGTGAGAGCGCCGGCAGATCAAGTACCCTTGGTGACGTTCGAGGCCTGTGGCCCTTTCTGGCCTTGCACAATCTCGAACTCGACGTTATCGCCCTCCTGCAAGCTCTTGTAGCCTTCACTACTTATTGCGCTGTAGTGGACGAAAACGTCAGGTCCTCCATCCCGTCCGATAAACCCGTATCCTTTTGCGTTATTGAACCACTTCACTGTACCTTTCAAGCGATCCACGTACCTCTCCTCGGGACCGCGAGTCCGAGTCCTCGCCCGTCCCATATTTGCTGCCATTGTGCTTCCGCTTGGAGAGCAGTGTCAATCAATTGCCACAACAGGATGGCTTATATCTTGTTGGGAAGAAGGTTCTTGCGGGAACTCTTCCTCAGCTGCCGATCCAACCAGAGCAACCCGGCAATGGTTTTCGCGTCTTGGATGGTTCCTTTCAAGACCATGGATACGGCTTTTTCGGGGGGAACAAGCTGTATTTCTATGACTTCATCATCTTCCGGCTGAGCTGCTCCTGCTTTCAGGCCCCGGGCGAGATAGATGGCCATAGTTTCGGCGACGAATCCCGGGCTGGCCCAAAAGTATAAAACGCGTTTCCACTTGCGGGCAGAGTAGCCGGTTTCTTCGAGTAGCTCACGCTTGGCCGCTTTCAGTTCATTTTCGCCTTCGTCGATGCGACCTGCCGGCAGCTCGAGCAAGAAACGGCCAGCGGCGTGGCGGTATTGTTTTTCGAGAAGCACGCGGGGCCCCTTCGAGGTTTCGTCTATAGCGAGGACGACGACGGAGCCGGAGTGATGAACAACGTCGCGAGTGGTGTGCACGCCGCTAGGCTCGACCACTTCGTCAGTTGTCACCCAAAACACCGGGCCTCGATACGACTCCCGCGAGGACACGACGCGGGCCTTCTTCAGAGCGGAAGATTTCGCCATACACGTAATATACAAGTGAGTTGTTCCTGTTCGGGGGCAAAGCAAGTCCACCCGAGGAGAGGTTCATGAGCGCGCTTAGCGCATTCGGCCTGTTCGCCGTGACCGCAATGGTGGTGTGCTATTCATTCGAACATCGCAGCCGCTGGTTTGTGCTGGGGTTCGCAGCTTCCTGCCTGCTCGGATCGATTTATGGCTTCTTGCAAGGTGCGTGGCCGTTCGGTTTAGTCGAAGCGCTCTGGTCGGCGATTGCGCTTAGAAAATGGTGGCTCAGATCGGCAGGCGCAACTGCGGCAACGAAGTCCCAAGGCGTTTGAACCCTATGCAACGAGCATGTTAGCCTCAAAGGTTTGCTATCGGCGGCCCAGCTACTGCCGATAACTGAGGCCCATTTGTCCCCTGTCGAAACCACACCTGCAGTTCGCAAAACCGCGCTCAATGCCGTTCACCGCAAGCTCGGCGCAAAAATGGTCGAGTTCAACGGCTGGGACATGCC
>DATIYR010000245.1:0-4486 GCA_035517535.1 Terriglobales bacterium | reverse complement strand
TGCGCCGCCGGACTCGAACTGATGCAGACGCCGATTCTTTCGCGCAGCGCGACATTGGTCGCAAGACCTTCCTTCTCCAAATAAGATTCAAGACTGCGGTCGACCGCGTGCGCGACCTGCTGCAACGCCAGTTCGCGAAGGGCGATCAAGTTTCCGGGACGAAAAAAATGCCCAAGCGCGCGCTCGGCGCGCTCGAGGGGATAGATGTCGCCGCGCCGCATGCGTGTCTGCAAAGCTTCAGGCGTAAGATCAGCCAGCACAATTTCGTCTACCCGCTTCATCACCCAATCAGGCACGGTCTCGCGGACTTGAATTCCAGTGATATTGAGAATCGTGGGCACCATGCTTTCAATGTGCTGAACGTTCATGGTTGAGAGAACGTCGGTACCGGCGTCGAGCAACTCAATTACATCCTGATAGCGTTTTGGGTGCTTACTACCCTCGATATTTGTATGGGCCAATTCGTCGATCAGCGCGACGCGCGGATTGCGAGCGAGAATCGCGTCGACATCCATTTCTTCGAACGTTGTGCCCTTGTATTCAATCTTTCGGCGCGGGACGGTCTCCAATTTCGATGAGAGCTCTGCAATTCCTTTACGGCCGTGGGTTTCAACGATCCCAATCACCACATCTTCACCACGGCTGTGGCGACGAATGCCTTCGCTGAGCATGCTGAAGGTTTTTCCTACACCTGGCGCGTAGCCGATAAACAGCTTGAAGATGGCTTGTTTCTTCTGCGGCGCAGTTTCTTCCAACCACTGCTCGGGTGTTTTGATCATGCCGTGTATTATGCTCAGTGCGTCATCGTGCCCACGCATAAGGCTATCGCATGAAACGGTCCCTAACCACTCCGGGCCTTCGCTTTCTGGGATCGGCAATTACGGTCCTGGTGATCGTATTTGCCTATTTCCGGTGGTTGCATGTTAATCCAGCCACTGTGGGTTTTACGTTTTTATTGGTGATTCTTTTTATCTCTGCGGCGTGGGGCCTGCGTTACGCGATTTTTACGGCGCTTCTCGCTACCATAGCTTACAACTACTTCTTCCTGCCTCCGCTGTTTAAGTTCACGATTGCCGATCCGCAAAACTGGATAGCATTGTTCGCATTCCTAGTCACAGCCGTTGCTGCCAGCCAACTCTCCGAACGTGCACGGCGCAGCGCCATGCATGCAGACCAGCGCCGGCGCGAAGTCGAGCGGCTTTACTTTTTCAGCCAACAGTTGTGGTTGAATGAGAATGTTTTTGGCTTGCTCAACGCTATTCCTAAGCACATTGTCGAATCATTTGACGTGAAGGGCGCGGCGCTGTTTCTTGAAGCGAAGCAGGAGACGTATTTTTTCGATGAGCGCAGCCGAAATCTATTTCCCAGCAGTCAACTCAAAGCTATTAGCGATCGCGGGGAACCGGTGTTAGACAGGTCCAATCACAATTGCTACATGCCGGTCCGGATGGGAGTTCGCACCGTCGGCGCCTTCGGAATTGCCGGTTGTGACTTGTCGCGCGAGAGTCTGGAAGCCATTGGCAGCCTGGTTGCAATCGCAATTGAGCGTGGGAATACGGTTGAACGGCTTACCAAGATCGAAGCGACACGTGAGAGTGATCGATTGCGCTCTGTTCTTCTCGACGCAGTTACACACGAATTTCGCACGCCGCTGACCGCCATTAAGGCGTCGGCCGAAACTCTGCTCTCCGGTGCGGAACTCGACAAGCCACAAACCAAAGACCTGCTCGTCGTCATTAATCAAGAATGCGACCGCCTCAACCGTCTGGTCGGAGAAGCAGGAGAAGTGTCGCAACTCGATTCGCATTCATTGCAATTTCACCTGGAGAAACATCAGATCCGGGAAGCGATCGATGACGCGCTCAAAGCCTCGCAGGCCACGCTACGCGAGCATGAGCTCAAAATTACGATTCCACCGAATTTGCCTCCCGTGCAAATGGATGTTGAGCGAATCACGGAGGTGCTTACGCAGTTACTCGACAATGCCGGGAAGTACTCGCCGCCCGATACTCCGATTCAAATCACGGCTGAACTGCGCGATTCTGCAGTTGTCACCAGCGTTGCGGATCATGGCCCCGGAATCGATGAAATGGAACAGGAGATGATTTTTGAGAAATTCTATCGCGGCCGTAATCAGCGGATGCTAATTCAGGGCACCGGAATGGGACTGGCAATCGCGAAGGCCATTATTGAGCTGCATGGCGGGAAAATCGGCGTAATGAGCCAGCCCGGGCATGGATCGGTTTTTTACTTCTCACTGCCGGTGGCTTGAGCGCTGCCGTTCGCGTAAGCTCGCTTGGTCGGGAACGTGCGGCGTTGCCGTCTTCGCATGGTATAGGGCGCAAGAAATCATCGTGACTATTGCACCCGTGCTTGTCCCTATGCTGACCATTGCAGAACCGTATACGACCGAGCCGGAACCTCAAGCCTCGTTCGTGCATTTGTTGTCGACGGTTTTTGGAACGGCTGGGGCTTCACGTTCTGCGGCGCGGCGAAGCTGTTGACGGCTTTCAGATCGTCTCCAGTCAGGACCAGCGCACTCGCAATTTGGCCCGGCGCCCGGTCTTCCCAGACAACTTCAACCGTTCGCGCGCGTGACAAGTCGCGATTCAAGATGAATAGCGCTGTCTCGCCATTCGCCGGATTCACTGTCGCAGCCGCATCGATGTATGGAACGGGATCCATCTTCTCCACCTGGTATGTCGGGGCCTGGACCAGAACGTTGAGCACATCGCCCTTCGCATAATGCAAGGCCCAACTGTACGGGTAATAAATCGTCTGAAGGAACAGGCCGTTTTCATTGGTCATAATTGGCGCGATTACGTTAACCAGTTGCGCCAGGCAGGCGATCTTGATGCGGTCAGCGTGGCGCAGCAGGGTGTTGACCAAACCGCCGACCAGGAGCGCGTCTTCGAGGTTATAGATTTCCTCGAGCAAATGCGGAGCTTCTTTACGATGGCCGTTGACCGCGTCTCCGGTGCGCTCGCGATACCAGACGTTCCACTCATCGAACGAGAGCCATAACTGCTTCGGCGAGCGCTTGTGTCCGCGCACCAGATCGCAAACCGCGAGCGTTTCTTCAATCTGGCGGTCCATGGTCAGGTTGAGCGCCACAAATTTCTCGCTGCTGCCGCCGGTTTCTTCCGGCGTATTTCCAAAATAGCGGTGCAGAGAAAGGCCATCTACCCACTCATAGCACTGCTCGAGCACTTCGCGGTCCCACTCCAGATAAGTCGGCATGAGCGGTCCGCTTGACCCGCACGCGATCAACTTGAGTGCAGGGTCTTGAGCGACATATCGCATCTGCCGCGCTGCGTCCTGCGCCTTCATGCCATATTCGCCTGCGGTCATATGGCCAATCTGCCAGGGCCCATCCATTTCGTTGCCCAGGCACCAGTGCTTTACGTTGTAGGGTTCCGCGTATCCATGTTTGCGACGCAGATCACTCCACTCAGTGCCTTTTTCAACATTGCAGTATTCAAGGAGTGCGGCGGCCTGCTCCGGAGTTCCGGTGCCGAGGTTCAGGCCCATTAGCGGCTCGGTGCCGACAAGCTTGCACCACGTCATAAACTCATTGGTCCCGAACTGGTTTGACTCAATAGTGTTCCATGCCTTGTCGAGAACTACCGGGCGGTCTTTCTTCGGGCCTACCCCGTCGAGCCAGTTATATCCGGAAACGAAATTTCCGCCGGGATAGCGAATTATGGGAACGCCGAGTTTCTTGATCTCATTGGCCACGTCGGTGCGAAAGCCATTCGCGTCGGATACTTTGTTGCCCAGGTCGTAAATTCCTTCGTAAATCGCGCGGCCGAGATGCTCAAGGAATGAGCCGAAGACGTTGGCATCGAGCGGCGCGACGGTACGGCGCGAATCGATGAAAATCCGCGATGGTTCAGCGGTCGATTGCGCGGCCAGAAAACGTCCAAAGATGGAATCCGCGGAACAGGCCAGCCCGGCCCCGGCTACGTTTCGTAAAAAGTCGCGTCTCCCCTTTGCGAACATTCTCTGCCTCCGAGTGAAAATGTGTTGACCCGTGACGGGCGAAAAAGTATCACATTGGCGTGCCCAAAGTAAACGTTTACAGTTGTGGCGCAATAGTTTCGCCCTTTTATTGCCGTCTCTTCCGGGAGAAAAATTCGCAATGATGAAACGCAGAGAATTTCTTCGCAACACTGCCGCTGCGGCCGGAGTTCTGGTTTTCAATTCGGCGCCTTTGAGTTTTGCACAAAACCCCGACGCACGAATCGAAGTCATGCTCGACGAGCCGCTTGGAATTATCGATCCCAATATCTACGGCCATTTCGCCGAAAACCTGAGCGGCGTCATCTACGACGGAATTTGGGTCGGCGAAAATTCGAAAGTACCGAATATCAATGGCATCCGCAAAGAGCTGGTGGAGGAAATGCGCAAAATCAAGCCGCCGATCGTGCGTTTTCCCGGCGGATGCTTTGCAGATAGTTACGATTGGCGCGACGGTGTCGGCCCG
>DATIYR010000244.1:0-10668 GCA_035517535.1 Terriglobales bacterium | reverse complement strand
AGCAATGCCACAGAGAACTTTGGCGCCGCGCTTGATAGGTAGCTGCGGCCATCCCTGGTTAATCCTCTTCTGATCGCATTCTTTTAAACTCACTTTACGATGAACAACGCTCACGGGGGCTTTACCCCGGCCGAACTTCGCAAATTGCGCAGTCTGAAGACCCCGCACGGGATTCAGCAACTTCTTTACGATCAGCCGTACCATGTTGCGGATACGGCGTGGTCGCCGCGCCGCGTGCTCCGCGAGAATACTTCACATTGTTTTGAAGGAGCGATTTTTGCGGCTGCCGCGCTGCGGGTGAATGGATTTCCGCCGCTGGTGATCGATCTTGAGGCCGAGCACGACACCGACCACGTCATCGCCGTCTACAAAGATCGGGGCCATTGGGGGGCTATTTCGAAATCAAACTACAGCGGCCTCGGGTTCCGCGAGCCGATCTTTCGATCACTTCGCGAATTGGTGATGAGCTTCTTCGATGCTTATTTCAATATGCGCCGCGAGAAGACCCTGCGCACGTTTTCAAATCCGGTGAACCTGGAGCGTTTCGATCGACTGCACTGGATGACCACGGACCAGCCGATCTGGTTTATTGCCGAATACCTGCTGACAATTCATCACTTCCGCCTGCTGAAGCCGCATATGATCAGGCAGCTTCATCGGCTGGGTGACCGCCAATTTCGGGCGGGATGCGTGGGACGGGCAGAAAAGTAGGCCATGGATTTTCAAGATTCGCCTGCGGCTGTTGTCTGAGCGAACTCGGAAAAGCAGATTCCTCAGCCCTGAAGCGGTTCGGAATGACAGCCTGCTAGTCAAATCCAAACAGTTCAAGCGTCCTGGTTGCTGAGACGTACTAGAACGTGATCTTTGCTGCGAGTTGAACTCCGCGCGGGCCGCCGCCTCCCAAAAATGGATTGCCGATGCCCACGTCTCCTGTAGCGGTAAGCGAGTAATAACCCGTGTTCCGGCCTGTTAAGGCATCAGGCGCACCGATGTCAGCAATAAATGCGGGGAGGAACGGGTTTGAAAAGTTCGGATGGTTGAGAATGTTGAAAAAGTCAGCCCGGAGTTGCAGTGTCATGCGCTCGGTAATGGCAGTGTCTTTGAACACCGAGTAATTGAATTCCTTGAAACTGGGCCCCTTCAAAGAATTCCGGCCTTCGCTGCCAAAGTGGCGCGTGCCGGGAACACAATTGGTTTCATCGGGAGAGCCGTCGTTGCCCTGCGGATTTCCCCAGGTGCAAGGCGCGGCAAACGAGGACAGGTTCAAGTACTGCGCGGGATTGCTGGAATATTGCAGAGGAGCAGTGACGTCAGGACGGTCGAACCCTTCACCCGAGCCTGAGTAGTCGCCCTGGAACTCGTAGTTCAAATGCCAGGGCTGGCCATCCTGCAGGGTGACAATTCCGTCGAAGCCCCAGCCGTTTTTCAGGCGTGCGAAATTGCCGCCAAACTTGGGAAGTTGATAAGTAAAGTTCCAGGCAAAGCGACGCCGAATGTCAAAGCTGGAGTTGCCGCGGTCTCCGGCGGGATTGGTGCTGTTGGTCGGCTGCGACTCGTTGGGTTCGAAATCTTCGAGGTCGCTGGCATCGTCGATGGAATGCGACCAGACCAGATTCGCCTGAGAGGAGAGTCCGTGCCAGGCGCTGGCGCGCAAGCTGGCCTGCAAAGAATTGTAGACGGAGTTAGCAGCCGATTTCTCCTGATTGATGTAGAAAAAATTCGCATGGTTTCGCGGTACGCCATAACCGGATGGACAGTAATCGCCTGCAGCTTGATCTGGAACACAGGCTAGATCCGCCGCCGTGATGGTTGCCTGAGTGGGCTGATTGATGTCGAGGAATTGAAACAACTTTGTGCCTTTCGATCCGACATAACCGATTTGCGCCACAATTTTGTTACCCAACTGTTGCTGAATGTTCAGATTGAAATTCTGCACATACGGGGTGCGCATGTGGGGGTCGACAGAGAAGAAATCTCCCTCTGGCGCGTAGCCCGTGTAGACAGGTTGGCCCGCGACGATTTGACCAACTGCAGATCCTGTAACCAGTGCTTGCGGCCCCAAACCTGGGTATGCCGGCCCGGGGCAGAAAACACAGTTCCAGGGCAGGTGGCCGAGGAACATGTCTTGCGAGAACGCGTCATAGAAGAGGCCCCAGCCGCCGCGAATCACGGTCTGGCCCTTTCCGGTCAGGTCGTACGCGAATGCCAGGCGCGGAGCGAAATTGTTCAGGTCCTTGCCGTAGAGCTGGCCGGTCGGAACGTTTTCGCCGCCATTCGCGGGATCGAACATCCAGAACTGTCCATTCTTTTCTCCCGTCACCCCGAAATAATCCCAGCGGATTCCGTAATTCAAGGTCAGGCGCTGGGTCCAGCGAAAACTATCTTGAGCATAGAAGGCGTGACTGTTCTGAAAAGTGTGGCGGCGAGAATCGCCACTGACTTGCGCGCCGTCGTCGGGTGTACCCGCAAGAAACGCATTCAAATCGGCGAAGTCGAGCGTACCCCGGAAATTGTGATCGATCACCTGCATGATCGTGGTGCGGCGAAATTCGTAACCAAATTTCCAGTCATGCTTTCCCGATTTCCACGAGTAGTCGTCAACAATGTGCCAGTTGGAATCGACGCGATTGCGCGGAATAGAAGAGGTTGCGCCGATGGGCGAGAAGCCGCCGACAGTGATTATCGGCAAGCCGCCGTCGTAGGCGCCGGTTCCGGTGTCAAGGCCGATGGAGCTGGGCAGAAAGCTCTGATCTGCCGGGAAAAATCCTTCGGCGAAGCGGTTCCAGCCGAGGCGGGCCTCGTTGACCTGGTTCGCGTTCACCGTGCGAACCCAGGAAAGCGAAACCAGCTGCACGCGCGTGGGAGTTACAGTATTAAAACCCGGCAGCAATCCGGCGGAGAGCTGCGCGAAAGGAAAACTCTGGTTACTGTCGCCGAGATAGTATCGGCCGCTGACGATGTTCGATGCGTTAATGTTCTCGTCGACCTTGGTGATCAGACTGTCGACACGATTGAAGAAGCTGGTGGACGTAGAAAGATTAGGAGTGGAGTTGCCAGTCGCCGGGTTGGTGCAGCCATTGACGTCCCTATAGGCGCCAGCGATATTTGGCGCGGGCCAGGGATTGCGCGCGAGCAGATTCTGAATCACAGAATTTGACGCGTCATTCGGGCTGAGCGAACCTCCCGGCCCTGAGCCGGTGGGCACGCAACTGAGTCCGGCTTGCGCGCCATTCTCGCGTTGACCTTCGTAATCGGCGTAAAAAAATGTTTTATCTCTGACGATCGGTCCGCCCAGCGATCCGCCGAACTGGTTGTTGTTGAACGGGCTCTTAGGATCGGGCGCAAAGTTGAAATAATTTCGCGCGCCCATTTTGCCGCTGCGGAAAAATTCAATTGCAGAGCCATGCCACGAATTCGTCCCGCTCTTGGTGACGATGTTAATGATGGCGCCGCTGTTCCGTCCGTACTCGGCTTCGTAATTCGAAAGCACGCGCAGCTCGGCAACCGCGTCAATGGGGAGGATCGTCGCCGGATCGCCAAAGACGCCGGCTTCGTTGATCGCAGGATCGTTGCGATAGCCATCGTTCATGTCCGTGCCATCAAGCAAGAAATTGTTCGAACGGCCGCGCGATCCGTTCATGGAGAAAATGCCGTAGGAGCCGGGCGAGTCCGAAATCTGATCAGGCGATCCGGCGATGCCGGGATTTAAATAGATCAGTTTTTGATAGTCACGGCCGTTCACCGGAAGGGTCTCAATAGTGTTGGAGGTCAATGTCCCGCCGAGTTCGTCGGTTGTGGTATCGACTTGCGGCAAGCTCTCCGCAGAGACGTTGACCGTTTCTGAAGCTGTGCCGGTTCGCAGAGCGGCATCGACACGCTTTTGCGAAGCGATATCGACCTTAACGTCAGTGGTGATGGAACGCTGAAAACCGGTTTCGGAGATCGTCACCGTGTAGTTGCCGATCGGCAGTTCGGGGACGGCGTAGCTGCCGTCGGAGCTGGTTTGGGTTTTGCGCTCGAGGCCGGTATCAACGTTGCGGACCACGACGGTCGCGCCGGGAAGAACTGCGCCCTGCTCGTCGGTAACTGTTCCAAGGATTGTGCCACGAAAGGTTTGTGCCAATACTGAAACGGAGACGAGCAGGACTACAACGCAAGCCGACCAGGTTTTCATAAGCCCTCGCGATGGATTGTTGGTGGGGAATTGTAGTGCAAGCGAGCGTAAGCCTTCCAGCGACAAAAAGCGAAAGGATGATTGGATATACGAGAAGGACTGCAAAATTCAGTGGCTAAACGTTATGGCGCAAATATGTATCGAAAGAGAAAAAAGTTGATCGGGAGAAAACGTAAAGGAAGAGATGCTGAGCTTAGAAGTTGAATGCCAACCCGCCGCGGACGGCGCGCGCAGACTGGACCAGATACACAGTGCGACCGTCCTGGCCGAAGACCGGAACGTAGCCCTGAGCGAGTAGATTGCGGACCTCAACAACTACATCCATGTGGCCAGGCAGCGAGCCGAGGCACGGAACCGGCTGCTTAAAGAAGATGTCCAGGAATGGATCCATCTGCCCCGGCGACGCATTGAACATATCAACCGGCGTCAGGGCGCGACCGCTGACCCATCCATATGAGGCAATCCAACGCGTCTTGGTGCGAGGAGCGGTGCCGCTGAGCTTGCCTGAGAGCGCGTGGCGATTGCGCGTCAAACTCTCATCGCGTACATCGCTGAGCGTGGACGGCTGACCATCGAAATCCAAAACTCCGCCGTAGCTGTAATCCGCAGTAGCAACGATATCTGAGGTCAACTTGCGCTCGAATACGAGCCGCATGCCGTGAGTGTCGAAATTCCGCCCTTCATAGGTGAAGGTGCCGGAGTAAACATCCGGCAGAACGTCTCCGCCGATTGAGGAGAATTCACCGACACCGGTGAGCGCGGGATTGGTCATGCGGTCGTAGTACAACGCCGCCTGCATGCTGCTCTTTCCTTGGCGGTGCGAGAGCGCGACTTCCTGGTGATGAGCACGCTCGATCGCGGGAGAAAACCCGGTCATGCTGACGCGTGGATTCGATTCGCTCAAATCGGCAGGAGCTGTCTCGAAGCCCTTATCAGCGCGGCTGTCGGGTCGAGAGCTTGAATAGCTGTATTCGAGGACGGTGTCCGGCGAGAGATGCGCGGCCACACTGCCAAATGGACGAAACGCGGTGACCCGGCCCATGAACTGGATGGTCTGCAGTTCGCTTCCAAATTTCAGTTCGAGTACGTCGCCGACAGAGACATCATCGGAGGTGGTGAGCGCCAGCGCCTGAAGATCCGCATTGTGAATGCCGAGATCGGGCGATGACAGCCGGCGCATGGTTAACCCGATTTCCGGAGTCGAGCCATTCGCCATCTGACGCTTGTAGGAGGCACGGAATACCGCGTTCGGCACTGCCGGCCCGTAGCCGACATCGCCGTTGAAAGTCAGCGTGCCGCCGGAGAAAACGGACTTCTCTACGAGAAAGCCGGTGCTCATGTCGGAGATGGAGCCGAATCCTTGCGAGGATGCGCCTGCCACAAACGACAACGCGGCTTTCAGGTCCGCGGAATCGGATTTACTCGCCACCACCACCGGCGAACCGTCGGGAAGAATCCGCAGCACCGGACGATTGGCCGCCGAGCGCAACACCCAATCCCAGTCACCGTCATCGGCGGTTCCACGGCGGGGAGTGAGTTCGAGCGCGTCGAAGATGGTAGAGAGGGTCATGTTCACGAGAACACTTGCACCCGCTCTCACGCTGATCTTTTCTCGTAACGTGGGAAGAAACTCTGGCGCGGTGGCCCGGACCGAATAGACCCCGGGAGTCAGGCCGCTTGCGCGGAAGAATCCTGTGTCATCCGTAATGAAGCTGAAACTCTGGGCTGCGGCGCTGACGATCTGCACCAGGGCCCCTGTCTGCGGAGTGCCGCTGGAAGTGTGCACGTAGCCGGCTATCGAGGCGGTGCGATCGGCACACCACGAGGGCAGTGCCAAGCCGAATACAACTACGAGATAGCCGAGCTTACTTCGCATGAGTTCGAAGAACTCCTACTCGACCGAAAATGTAGCCGAAGGATCGATCGACTGCTTAGAGATGTTATCGCTTACCTTGATTTCGATCCGGTAAACGCCTGGGTTCAAATTCGCTGCCTCTACGTCCTTCTGCAGCGTGACCTGGTCGCCGATGTTGCCCATTTTGTCCGTCGACTCGACCGCGTGCACCACTTCCCGGTTGGTGGCTGCATTCACGATGTCATATTCAAAAGTCGCCGACGGCTTGTGGGTCTTTTCATCGACGCTGAGATTATAGACCTGCATCCAGAAATTTACCTTTTGTCCGCGCTTGAATTCGATCGGCTTGCCGTCAGCCGGCGCAACCCGCGGGCGAACCTTGGTGGTGCCAATCACGAACATTCCGGTACCCACGCTGTTGGTTGGGACCGGCTCAATCTCATCAGCAACGATCAGCGACGAGTTGGACAACTTGTCATCCGAGTACTCCGGAACAATAATGCCGCGGCTGAACGTTCCCATGCGATCGCCATTCACGTCTTTTACCACCAGATCCAGGCGGTAACGGCCCGGGCGCAGGGGAACAGCCTTCCAGTAGATTTTCGAATTTTCCGCTTCGCGCGGCAATAACTCGGCGGGAACGTCGGCGACGACGGTGTCCTCGAACGTTTGTGCGACTCTTCCGGAGAGTGTGGTGAGCCTGCCGAAGATGTTCACCACTCCGTGCTCGACGCCATCCTTATTGTTGAAGGTGATATCGCGATTCTTCAGCTGGACCGTGATCGGCACCAGCACTGTGTCACTGGTAATTTTCACGAAATCAGTGCGGACGTCGAAGGGCATCGAGTTGTAGCTGATCTTGTGACTGACGACCTCCTCGAGGTCTTTAAACTTCACCGGAGGCGCCTGGTTCAACTTCGCGTACTGCTCCAGGCGATCAAATTCCTTGGTCTGCAGATCGGCAGATTCAGGACCAGCACCTAATTGCTCAAGACCACCCTGGGAAAACCTGTCGGCCTTGGTTGACATGCCCATTTGCTCGTACAAGGTCAGGCCGGCGTTGGGCACGTACTTCAAGGCATCTTTTTCACTTCGGTCCAGGGTCATATGGTAGTCGCCGCACATGCAGGTGTCGACGAACTCAATGATGACCTCCTGCCCGATGCCTTCGATGTAGCGGTAGCGCCAATCTTCAAATGGATAGGTCGAGGTTTCGCCGCCACCTTCTTCGATCGGGCGCTCATACGTACCGCCGGAGGGATGAGAGTCAATCTCGTCGGGCGGGCCATAAACGATGTAAATGCGTCCACGGTCGGTCATCCAACCCGGTTTACCGGCTGCAAAATGCTCGTTGGCATATTCAATGCGGCGATAGTGCTCGTCTTTGAAGGCGTTGTCTTCGCTATCCGGGTCAGGATTACGACGCTGCCAGAAAGCCTCGATGAACTGATCGCGCTCCTCGTCGTTCGAGAGCTGCATGAAGGCCTTGCGCTCGTTATCCGTAATGATCCACCGCACGTCCTCATCGAGCCACTTCTTGTACTCTCCCCGCAGCTCACGTTTCAGCGATTTGGCATTCTCTTTCTTGCGTTTGGCATCGATTGGCCGTTGAAGGGGATCGGTCGATTTGTCTGAAGCCTGGCCATCTTTGTTCTGGTCGGTCTGGGATTGATCGTCAGAATGGGAGCTCGCCGCGAAAGCCAACGAACCCGCACACAGACCCAAAAACACGAGGAAACAGGAAACTACGCGCAAGAATGCGAACCGGGGCATAAAGAAGGGTACTCCTTCTGACACACACTAAAGTGTCAACATTCTATGTCTTCGGCAATGGGAATACAAGACTCTGAATTGGAAGCACATAGGGGCAAAATACCCCCTTCTATCATGCTGATTCTTAGGAGAGTGAAATTGGTTGCCCGTGGTTGTAAAGCAAAGGTCGAATCTGTGCAAATTGCGGCAACACGCGTCGTTCCACTTTCGGAACAACCTGGCAGCCGGCATCAAATAGATTTCAGGCCCGGATATAATCGCAAAGGTTCAGTGGAACCGCGTCTTTGTAGTGGCGGAACTTTTCAGCTGGGGCCGTCGTATCCCTCAGTGCGCAGTGGTGAGATGTCTATTTATGTAACGAACGGGCGAGTGGCCCGTCCAATGGCAAGGGACTGAGAGCGATTGTGTCCCGGTCGGAGCAGGAGAACAAGATGGCAACGGCAGAAGTAATCAGCATCTCTCAGCCGGATGTGTCGGCTCCGCCTGAGTCGTGCATGATTTGCACCTCGAACCTGTGGAAGACCTATGACATGGGTTCGGAGCAGCAGGTGCATGCACTACGCGGAATTAATCTGCGCATCCAGCGCAACGAATACGTTGCCATCATGGGACCTTCTGGGTCCGGCAAATCGACATTGATGAATTTGATCGGCTGCCTGGATAGTCCGAGCCAGGGACAATACTGGCTGAATGCACAACTCGTCAGCGAACTCGATGATGATGAACTGGCGCATATCCGCAACAAGGAAATTGGCTTCGTCTTCCAGACTTTTAATCTGCTCGCCCGCGCAACCGCTCTGCATAATGTAGAACTTCCGCTGATTTATGCTGGGATTCCTGCGCATGAGCGGATCGAACGCGCAAGCGCTACGCTCGCGGCGGTGGGGATGGAACCGCGCATGAACCACAAGCCGAACGAGCTTTCAGGTGGCCAGCGGCAAAGAGTGGCGATTGCGCGCGCGCTGGTGAACCGGCCATCCATTATTCTTGCTGACGAGCCCACCGGAAATCTCGACTCCCAGACCGGCACAGAAATCATGGCCCTGTTTGATCGCCTGCACTCCGAGGGCAACACGATCGTGCTCGTCACTCACGAGCACGACATCGCCGAGTATGCGCAACGCGTCATTCACATCAAGGACGGCGTGGTCGCGCGAGACGAAATCAAAGCTTGAACCGTAAGCTCGCCCCAACTATTTGTACGTCGCATTCGTGCGCAGCAGCTCATCGCGGTGTGCGCTAAAGTCGACCATGGAATCAAAAGCCGGCCCTTGCAGCGGGTTGGCCTTCAGCGTTTCGATGATTGCTGCATCTACTTTGTCTATCCCCTCCGCCGTCGGTGCGATGTAGGAAATCAAGAATAATCCCGGCGCTTCCGTGTGGATTGCCTGCACGTCAATTTCATATTCAACGATTGTGCCGTTTGAAAGCATCTTTTCGAGCAGCGGCGCCACGATGTTCTTGCTCAACAAGCTTACGGCGTCATCCGGAGCGTTCGGCTTCAATCTGTATCCCGCCACATATGTATACGCACCTTTGAACATTCCCGAACGCCAGTTGTAGTAGCGGCTGACGTAAACGTTGTCCCAATGTTTCGTGGCAGTGGCAAAGACGGGCGCAGTAGCAACGCCGGATTTGTAGAACTGATCGAGGAGATTCAGTACGCCAGCCAGGGAGTTCGCGGACCAGAAACTGTCATGCGTTTCCTGTTCCGGTTGATGGACCAGATTCTCGTCGCTGCCATAGGCGACGATGGTCCCATTGGCAATGGCTTTTTCCAAAATGTCCTGATTCGCCGCGTTGGATTTTTCTATCTCGCCCCACTGACTGCGGGGAATGTTCCAATTCGCCACATAGGAATACATCGGTGCTTTCGGTTTGATCTCGGAGGTTTGCGCGTTCAGCGGCACGGAAAGCGCAATCAGCGCAACAGCACATAACGTCGGAATCAGGGCCCAGAAATATTTCGTCATTTTTTCTTGTTCCTTTCGCAGGGGGGTGGGCTTGATTGCTTCTTCGAGACGGAAGTGTACAACCGCTGTCAAGAATGTGGCGGCGTAGTGCAACCCGGGATCCGGCGGATCTGCTGAAATGCTCGCGGATTCTTTAGTTCGAGCTGCTGAGGTCGTGCGTGGGAATCGGCGTGACCGGGCGCGCCATGAAGAAATCGTGATCGTACAACCCGCGGTACATGCGCCCGGCAATCTCGGCGGCTTTGGGACCGAAAGTGGGACGGCCGCCTTCGAGGAACACGACCACAACGATTCGGCCGTAGTTCGTGTTCGCATAACTGGCGAACCAGCCAAAGCGCGTGCCGGCGCGCGAACAGGTGCCGGTTTTGCCGAGCACTTCTTCTTCGCTAAAACTTGCCAGCAAACGGCGCGCGGTACCATATTCCACCGCGCCGGCCATGCCGTCGGAGATTTCGGGAATTAATCCGCCGATATTCAAGTGTCGCTTGATTATCGGCTGAAAATTAGCCACCTCCGCTGCGGTCGTCGGATGCTGCAGGTAATACACGGTTCCGCCGTTGGCGATGGCTGTGACCAGCGCACCCAGCTGCAACGGCGTCATCGAAATGCCTTCGCCGAATGAGCACATTTTGCCCACCCCGCCCAGCTTGGCGGGAATCACTTCCTCGGGATAAACCCCGGGCTGCTCGCCCGGAATGTGATAGCCGGCAAGCTCCCCGAGGCCATAGAGGTGCGCGTAGTGCGCGACCTTGTCGAAGCCAAGCTGACGGCCAACCGCCTCGAAGTATTGGTTGTTCGAATGCGCCAGCGCGAGCGTGAGGTTCATGTGATAGCGCCCGCCCAGGCGAACTTCGGTTTCCTTGGTGATGATTCCTTCGCTTAAGGCCGCAAGT
>DATIYR010000243.1:0-11661 GCA_035517535.1 Terriglobales bacterium | reverse complement strand
GGATCGCTGATCGAGGGGGTTCCAATCGCGAACCTCGCAAAGATCAAAGTCGTTTCCGTCTATTACCGGCTTGCTCCCGAAAATCCTTTTCCCGCGGCGGTCGATGACACGGTCGCTGTCTATAAGGAGCTGCTGAAAAGTTATCAACCACGCAGCATCGGCATCTTCGGAACTTCCGCTGGCGCAATCCTGACGGCCGAAGTGGCAGTAAAACTCAAGCAATCAGGTCTTCCCTTGCCCGGAGCTCTCGGAATTTTCTCAGGACTTGCTGATTTCAGCCGCACCGCGGACTCGCAGCAGATCTTTGCCTTAAACGGATTTTCCGGCAACATCTCTCCGCAGCCGCCGATTGGAACTCACGATCAGGGCTACGTCGGCAAGACGGACCCGAAAAATCCCGTGCTCTCGCCGCTGTACGCCGACCTGCACGGCTTTCCGCCGTGTCTGCTGGTAACCGGCACGCGCGATCTGCTGCTGAGCAATACATCCATCTTTCATCTAGCGCTGCTCAAGGCCGGAGTCGATTCGCAACTGCTGGTGTACGAAGCCATGCCGCACGCGTTCTGGTATCACTTCCAGCTGCCGGAGACGAAAGAAGTGCTGCAGCTCATGGCAAACTTCTTCGACCAGAAATTGGGGAAATAAATAAACAGCATGTCATCCCGAAATCGCCGACGAAGGAGGCGAGAGAGGGACTTTACGTCCGTGCGCCAGCAATACAGTGTTCGGGACGAACCGTGCAGACTGCAGCACTTGGACAGTCCACAACGTCAGACTCGGATTAACATTTCGCGGCTTTCCCCTCGAACCCATGCGTTCATGACGCCGTGGTTGGCGGACAAGAGTGTCCGCCCCACACGGTATCTGGTCCTGCTAGCCGAAGATCCAGTTTTCCACGATAAGCGTCCAATTCAACCGCTCTCGTTGGCCACGAATCGATGTACACTGCTGTCACCAGCCAGCATATGCGGCCCCGTAGCTCAACTGGATAGAGCATCAGTCTTCGGAACTGAGGGTTGGGGGTTCGACTCCCTCCGGGGTCGCCAGTCGATTCCCTAGTTGCAGTGGTCTGCGCACTGCTTCATCTCGGTCGGCGGGAGTACCCGATTGATCCTCTGTTTCCAGAGACATACAGTATTACCCTGAGTTCAAGACGTTCAGAAGATGTGCAGTGATTTGCACAGTGTCGGCCGTACCTGTGCGGAGTCTACGAATAAATACTTTGTTTTCAACAAGGGCAAACGGTAGATACTTTGGTAACGCATATGCAGAGTACCTAGCGGATTGTGCGGAGGAGTATCCGTTGAGGACTGGCTTTCCGCTGCCATTCAGGTTCTCACAAGGGTTGTTTAACCTCGGTCTTTCAGGTTGATGGAGGAGCGTTATGAGACGAGTAATTCTGTTAGCACTGTTGGCGATGGCGCTGCCTACAGCTGCTCTGGCCACTAGCGTCGATTACAGTACCGGGAACTTTGTCAGCGGTTCGATCACTGGCACTTTATCCACAAGTCTGGATGTGACTATTTCTGGAAGCATCGCCACCATCAGCGTCAGCACTGGCATGTTGAGCGCCACGAGCTGTCCTATGGGGCTTTCTGGAAGCTGCTATAGCTTTAGCGGTGGCAGCGTCACGGTTTCAGAAGGCGGTTCGACGATTTTCACAGACAGCCTCAGTGGCGGCCTTGTGAATAAGGACGGCGCTGCGGGCAGTCTTATCGCAAATCTTGCACCCAGCAGCCTTGTGGCTAATGGAGCAGCGACCGTTACGGTTGCACTTAAGAGCCCGACCGGCAGTGCGATAGGCGCCGGCAGCATCGACGTAAGCTACAACACTGTTCCTGAGCCCGGAACGCTGGGCTTGCTCGGAACCGGCCTATTCGGTATCGCCGGCCTGGTTCGCCGCAAGCTGCGCGCCTAAGCTTCGTCCGAGTTTCACATAACGAATTACTTGCCTCGGAAGCCCTGCCGGAAACGGCGGGGCTTCTTGCATTGAACTTGAGTTCCCGGCAAAACCGGCCCAGACCCCTCCAAACAGTCCGGAAACGTACAATCCGCGATTACGCGCGTAACCTCGCCCCACCCCTTCTTCATTGACCCCGTACTTCCCTGCTCCTTAAATTCCTAACAGGGGGATTGTGATGAAGGACATCCACGAGGTCCTGCGGCGCAAACAGGCCAAGTACGCCCAGCTGGGCAAACAGATCGAGATGTTGCAGCAGGTTGCGGATAAGCTCCGCGAAGTCGCCCCCTTACTGGCCGAAAACGATGATGACGAATCCGTCCTTCTAGACGCTGAAGAGCCGGTTGACACTCCTCCCAAAGCCAGTGCCGCCTCCGCCCCAAATCCAAGCCAGCCTTCCCCGGCCAAGCCTGCCGCGCGAAACATTTCCCCAAGGTGGCCATAATTCAGTTGCATTCTTTTATCTATGTCATTTCGCGCACTGCTGGTTACAAAGGATGACCACGCACGGGACGCACTAACCCCGGTACTTTCGAATTTCGGCCTTTCCGTTCATTGCTGCGCCTATCCCGATGCGCTTTGTCTGGTTAGTGAACAGAAATTTCATGCCGTAATGGTCGACTTCGACGACCCACACAGCGCAGCTTTAGTTTTGGAGAATCTCTCGAACACGCGTTTTCAAAGTCACGCAATCACCGTGGCCCTGATCACCGATAAAACGAAAGTTCGGAACGCCTTCGGCCACGGCGCGAATTTTGTTCTGTATAAACCGGTGAGCCAAGCCCACGCCGAGTCGATGCTGCGTGCGGCGGTTAGCTTGATCCGCAACGAACGCCGAAGTTCTTGCCGCGTGGCCGTGCAAGTCCCCGTAAAACTCGCCTGGAACACCGATGAGGATGCGATCGATGGCATTCTGCTCGACTTAAGCGAGGATGGCATGGACGTGCTGGCCTCCCAGCCGCTTTATTGCTCGGCTATGGTCAGCGCCCGGTTCACGCTTCCCGATATTCCTCCAGAACTGGATATCCCCGGTGAAGTGGTTTGGGCGAATCCGAATGGAGAATCCGGGATTCGCTTCGCTGATATTTCCGATGAAGCACGGCAAATATTGCGGGAATGGATCTCCCAGCATTCGAATCCGGCACCGCCGCTTGAATTCACACCCCGACCGGATTGCAAGCTCACGGATTTAAGCTTGGGCGGATGCTATATGGAAACCCTGTCCCCATTTCCGGAAAAGACGTATGTTCTGCTGAAGATTTCCGCGGGAGAAAAAGAATTGCAAATACCTGGTGTCGTCCGGGTGATGCATCCGTCGCATGGAATGGGGATCGAGTTCACCAACACGGCCGAAGGCCGCCGCGAAGTCGAGGCGTTCATCCATGCCCTGGCTGGCGGGCCAGGCAAACCAAGCGAGCTCTCGATTTCGACTTGTCCCACGCGATCCCAGAACCACAAACCCCCGACCTCTTCGATCGACTTTCACGATCCGCTGCTTGAGCTGTTGCGAAATCATCAGTCCTTCTCTCAGGAAATGTTTCTGCAAACCTTGCACAGTCAGCGCAAGGGCCAAGCCGCGAGAGCATAGCTGGAACGATGTGCTCTTAAACTCTTGCGCAGCAGAGCTCATTTTGTCGACCAACAAGCCTGGTACGAAATCGCCAGGCCATTTTTTTGTTGACATACTACTACACGTGTAGTAGCGTCGCACACAGATATAGGAGACGGATGGCGCGGCTAAGCAAGCTCGGACTTCGCATAATGGATATCCTTTGGAGCCGTGGCAGCGCATCGATCCGAGAAATCCAGGAAAGTTTCCCGCAGAAGCAACGCCCCGCTTACACGACCATTCAGACCACGGTCTACCGCCTGGAAGCTAAGAATGCGCTTCGACGTGTCAGGAAGGTCGGCAACTTCCACATTTTCGAGCCTACCGTTTCCCGCGAGAACGCACAGCGCAAGCTAATCGATGAGTTTCTCGCGATGTTAGGCGGACGCATTCAGCCTGTGATGGCGCACTTAATTCAGTCCGGCAAGCTGACAGCCGCCGACATAAAAGAGGCTGAGGAAATGCTGCGCAAGATGGAGAAAGACAAATGATCGCAATCCTCACCTGGCTCACGAGTCTGTGGAATGCAATGCTCCCCGCCGTAGCCGATCATCTCTGGCAGTCGACAATTTTCGCTCTTGCCGCCGCGCTGCTCGCCTTGGCTTTGCGCAAACAATCAGCGCGAATTCGATACGCTATCTGGCTCGGGGCATCACTCAAATTTTTTCTGCCCTTTTCCTGGTTGGTCGCTGTGGGAAGCCGCCTGCATCCGTCCCATGCTTTAGCTACAAGCAACTCGGGAATCTATCTGGTGGAGGAATTTACTCAGCCGTTCACGCAAAATCCATCACCGATTCACATTCCAGCGGCAGCACAAACCAGCTCGGCCCTGCCATTTCATTGGCAAGCCATGGTTATGATCGCGTGGCTTGGCGGAGTCGTCGTCATCCTCTGTTTCTGGTTAGTACGCTGGTGGAAGGTCTATGCAATATGTCGGAGAGCGAGAATATTATCCGAAGGTCGCGAATCTTCGGCTCTGCGGCGTTTGAAAACCAGCATGGGCGTCGGCCAGCTCAGCCTGTTGCTCTCGCCGACATCGCTCGAGCCCGGAGTTTTCGGCATCTTGCGTCCTGTTTTGCTATGGCCAGATTCGATATCCGAGCATCTCGACGACGCTCATCTGGAAGCGGTTCTCGCGCATGAGCTGTGCCACGTTCAGCGAAAAGACAATCTTGCCGCTTTCTCGCACATGCTGGTCGAGAGCATCTTCTGGTTTCATCCACTGGTCTGGTGGATGGGGGCGCGCCTGATCGAAGAGCGCGAACGCGCATGCGACGAAGCGGTCATTGAAATGGGGAACGGCCGGCGTACCTATGCCGAGAGCATCTTGAAGGTTTGCGAGTTTTGCTTGAGTTCTCCATTGACCTGCGTTTCAGGCGTTACGGGCGCTGATCTAAAGAAAAGGATGGGTCACATTATGACGGATCGCATTGTTTGCAAACTCAACTTCGGGCGAAAACTTCTGCTGTGGACGGCAGCGTGCATCGCGCTCGCCCTTCCAATTGTTTATGGCATGTTTAACCCGACTGCCGGTCACGCCGATTCGGAACCCGGAACGGCTCTTAAGTACACCGCGGTCTCCGTCAAGGAACATCCACCCGATGCCGATGGCATGAGCCGAACACGGATGATGGTGTCGTTGATGGATGGAGGCCTCTCCGCGAACAATGTCACAGCACAACAGCTAATTGAAACGGCATACCGGGTTCAGCAGGGCCAGATTACTGGAGCACCGGACTGGCTGAAGTCTACGAAATATGACCTCAGTGCCAAAATGGATAAGGCTGCTAACGAGCAATTCCAAGCACTTTCCGACGACCAGCGCGGTGCGATCGCCGGACAGATGCTTCAGGGACTCCTCGCTGACGAGTTCAAGCTGCAAGTGCATCAGGAAGCAAGAGATCTTCCGGTTTACGAACTCACAGTTGCTGAAGACGGCAGCAAACTGCAAAAAACTGCAGACGGCAAACACGGCTTTATGCGCCTAGGGATGGGTGAACTGACCTCGAACGGAGCTCCACTTGATCTGCTTACCGCGCAATTGTCGATGCGCCTGGGCCGAACAGTCGTCGACAAAACTGGCCTTAGAGGCAACTATGCTTATTCCCTGCACTGGAGGCCGGATGCGGACGAGCAGATGCGTATGCGCCATGACGAAATGATCGCTCCAGATTCGTCGGAAGTGAATTCTTCCGCACCGCCGCTCCTCACTGCAATTCGGGAACAGCTTGGCCTCACCTTGCAACCCCAAACCGATCGCGTGCAAGTGCTCGTTATCGATCACATTGAGCAGCCCACACAGGAGTAGCAGCGTTCTAGGAGTGCGCCACTCTTGTCGCGCGAGGTTTGCAGCAGGCGGGCAATGAGCGCAGCCGAAAGGGGTGCGGATTCTACTTCCTCTTGCGGTCGCGAGTGGCAGCTATGCCGGGCTCGTAGACTTTATCTGTACAAAAACAGGTCTTCTGAGTGTTCTCTTTGTACGTGGCGTTCGAATTCACGTCGAGGTGTTTCCGGGTCGCTCTCAGTGGCGTAGAACTTCTCTCCGCAGTCTGAACATTCGTGGTATCCGGCCCATATTCCATTGTGAAAAACTGCTTTCAACCGCACCGAGGTTCGCATGGGTCATATGTTAGGTGGAATCGTGAACGCGGGAAATGGCACACGCGCGGAGCGAATATTTTGCGAAAGCCACATTTTCTATTTCACTGTGGCCGCATTGCTCATTCGACCGTTTTCTATGGCTTCCATTTGTTCAGAAACGCAAGCAGGTCCTCCGGACCCATAGCCCGCGTGCGCTCGAACTCGCCATTCTTCTGGCTGTAAATGAGTTGCCCCGAGGAATTGAGCACCGCGAGCGCGGGCACTCCGCGGCTCATGGGCACCTGGTATTCGTTCATCAGATCCTGATTTTTATTACCCGTGCCCACGTCAACGTGAACTACCTCGAAATTCGCATTCAGCGTTGGTGCGATGTCGGGGCGGCGCAGCGCACGGTCGAGAACATGGCAGTCGTAGCACCAGTCGGCGCCGAAAATCACGAGCACCCGTTTGTGGGCCTTTGCAGCCCGCAGCTCCGCCTCGCGAATTTCCCCTCGAGCTTCGCTTGCCGGCGGATAGATTTTTGCATCCAGCGACATCGGTTGTTCCAGCTTTCGCGCATCGGTACGCTCAACGGCTACCAGCTTCCAGGTCCCCGCCTGGTCCTGCCAGAGTTGCGCTTCCACCACATACAAACTTTTGCCCGGATGTGCGGACGTGATGGTTGCCTGAAAAGTAACTTGCTGGACACCTGGTTGGGGCGATGTTGACTGCGCCACATTCAACGAAATTCGTCTCGCCTTCAGCTCGGTCCAGAATTCCGTATCGGCTTGCGTTGAAATCTCTGCCGAACTTTTGGTGATGACCGTAACCCGCGCCGCAGGATCGGTGCTGTATAGGCTTTCGAGCGTGCTCGTCCTGCCGCTGACCACGGCACTTTTCCAATGTTCCAGAGGCAGGAATCCGGTTGCAGTTTCGGCGAAGCACACTGCGGAAAGTACAAACGTCGCGAGAAGGTAGCGGATCATTCCAGCCATGTTCTTGTCTCAATTTCAGTATAACGGGACGTCACAGGGCGGCGAATCGTGAGCTCCTGTGAGTTGCCCGTCAAAATTGGGGACGGCATTCCTCAGTAATCCGGTAACAAGGGTATTGCAATTAAGAGCATTGCGCTCGCCATAATAGTAATGGTGTACGCATCTAACCGTGACCGCGCAGTTGTTGACTGCACTCCGGTGTCCCTGTGATGCCCATACGTGTTCTCATCGCCGATGATGACGCCGCAATCCGGCGCCTGCTTCGCCGTTTGATAGAAACCCACGGTGACTGGAGCGTGTGTGCTGACGCGCGCGATGGCCATGAAGCCGTTGACAAGGCCGCGGAACTGAAACCTGACGTTGCAGTCCTGGATCTTGCCATGCCGGAGATGAACGGTTTTCAGGCGGCGCGCGAGATCTCTCAGAAAAATCCTGAGCTCCCCATGCTACTGTTTACAGTTCAGCAGGTCTCAAAGGAGCTCAGCAGGCAGGCTCGCAGTGCAGGTTTCCGGGGCGCGCTTTCGAAGAACACCGGCAGCGAGGTCGTCCACGCGATTGAAACTTTGCTCAATCATCAGAATTTCTTTCAGCCCATCCGTAGCGATGCGGCAGTTTGGTAACAAAGCTCAATGGATTGCTGCTAGCACTTGCTTCAACCCCATGCTCGGGATGGGCGGCATCGCCCCCGAGTTCGATGCTACCCACGCGCCCATCCGGTTCGCTAGGTCATTCATCTCAGCGAACGTCTGCCCCTGCAGGAATGCGTGAACCAAGCCAGCGGTAAAAGCATCCCCCGCACCGACCGTATCTTTCACAGTCACATGGAAGCCCGGGTGTTCATTTGAGCCGTTCTTGCCGCACAGCAAACTTCCATTTGCTCCGCGGGTAATGCAGGCCAAGGTCAGCTTGAATTGCTGTATCAGGCTATGGGCGAATGCTTCTTCAGAATCAGCATTCATCCGCAACAGATCTTTTATCCGCGGAACTTCTTCGTTGTTCAACTTGACCGCGTTCGCGCGATTGAGCGATTCCGTAATGACTTCCGCCGAATAAAAGTTCTGTCTGAGGTTCACGTCGAAGATGCGAAGCGCGTCCTCGCGAGTGGCATCCAGGAATTTTCGAATCGTGTTCCGCGATTGCTCGGAGCGTTGCGCGAGCGAGCCGAAACAAACCGCATCTGCGGATTTTGCGAGCCGCTGCCAGTCGTCGCTCGACTCCAGAAAATCCCACGCGACTGGCTGGGTGATTTCAAACTGAGGCTGGCCGGCGGAATCGAGATGCACGCGCACCGTTCCTGTCGGGTGCAATGAATCCGTTTGTAGAAAATCCCTCGCCAGTCCAGTTCGGTTCAGGCTTCGGCGAATTTCCTGCCCTAACTCGTCATTTCCCACGCAGCTGGCGACAATCGCTCGATTTCCCAGCGAATGTGAGCAGTAGGCGAAATTCGCCGGCGCGCCCCCAAGCTGCCGCCCTGACGGCAAAAGGTCCCACAAAATTTCGCCAATACCAACAATCGTGGGCGGATTCGTCATCGAGTCGGACCGAGCTATCAGCCATCAGCCGTCAGCTCTCAGCTTTGACTTTGGCGAAGCAGCAGCAATCACATCGAAGGTTTTGATTTGAAAAGAGCCAGTAACCAGCACACCCAGAACCACTGACAACTAGCCACTGACCACTTCCTTTACTCCCCTTCCAACTGGGTGCGCGCTTCCAGCAATTCCTTCCGTTCCGCCGCTCGAACTTTCGGATAAGACAAATTCAAGCTCTCGAGCGTATCGACGATTGCCGCCGCGACTACCAGCCGGGTATACCACTTATTGTCCGCCGGCACCACGTACCAGGGCGCATGCTTCTTCGATGTGGCGGCAATCACATCTTCGAACGCCTTCATGTAATCGTCCCAATATTCGCGCTCCCGCACATCGGCGGCGGAAAACTTCCAGTTCTTCTCAGGATTATCGAGCCGCTCCATAAAGCGCTTCTTCTGTTCTTTCTTCGACAGATTCAAGAAGAACTTCCGCACCACGACTCCGTTGCGGGCGAGATACCGCTCGAAGTTGACGTAATCTTCAAACCGCTCCTGCCAGATATTCTTCCCGACCAATTCCTCCGGTATGCGCTCGGCTTTCAAAATGTCTGAGTGCACGCGCACCACCAGCGCCTCTTCGTAATATGAGCGGTTGAAAATGCCGATGTGGCCGCGCTCCGGCATTCTCACGTGCGCCCGCCACATGTAATCGTGGTTCAGCTCCTCGGAAGATGGCTGCTTGAACGAATACACCTGGCATCCCTGCGGGTTCACGCCCGACATCACATGCTTGATCAGGCCATCCTTTCCCGCTGCGTCGAGCGCCTGCAAGATAATGAGTACCCCCCAGCGGTCCTGCGCATAAAGCTTGTCCTGCAGCACCTGCATGTCACAGATGCCTTTGTCCAGCAACTCCTGCGCGTGTTCTTTCGAATGAAACTGACCGATGTCGGCTGGATCAAAATCCTTGAGGCGAAATTTTTTGCCGTGATCGATGCGATAAGGATCGGACAACTTACTCGCCCAGCTCATGCGCTCTCCCTGTAGGTGAATTCAAACCGGGAAGTTTATCATCGCACAGCTACAACCCAAGCGTGGCTCAGTAAGAGATCTGTACATTTTGGGGGCGCCATTCCGAAGCCCCGCGTTCTCACCAGCGGGCGAGGAATCTGGCGTGGACGGTAGTGATTTGTGCGCGCGAGATCCTTCGCTCCGCCTGAACAAGGGCTTCGCTCGGATGACGCCACATGAGGGAACCGAACTGCCTGACATCCCTTGACTTCACTGCCGCTTCAGAGTACGCTCCGCGTGCTCTGGAATTGGGCCCCGCAGCAAGCAGAAAATCCTCACCTCATTCGATCGCGTTAATAGGGCATTATCGGAACATTTTCTAAATCGGTAATTACTCGTTCGTCTCTCGACCAGAGGAGGTCACTATGAACAGGATTGCACGATGTCTTGTATCCGGGGCAATGCTTTTGTGCGTGGGAGTGGGGTTAGCGGTGGCGCAGGAAAATGCTGAAGGGACCACGCCTCCACCGAAGGTGCTGGCAATTTTTCGTGAATTCTTGAAGCCGGGCAAGGCAGGTTCTCCGCATGAGAAAGCTGAAAGCGCATTTGTGCAGGCGGAAGAACGCGCCAAGTGGCCGGAACACTATCTGGCGCTAACCTCAGTTACGGGCAAGCAGCGCGCCTTGTTTTTCTACGGCTACGATTCATTCGACGCCTGGGAAAAAGACAACGCCGCGATGGAAAAGAACCCCACTTTATCGGCTGCGCTCGACCGTGCTTCGATCGCTGACGGCGAACTATTGAGCGAAATCGATTCCGCCGTGCTCGTCTACAACGAAGGCGAAAGTATGCGGGGACCGGTTGACATAGCTCATATGCGTTACATGGAAATCTCCGTTTACCGGCTGCGCCCCGGGCACCGAAGCGACTGGGAAGATCTGGTGAAGCTAGTCCAGTCCGGTTATGACAAAATCTCCGACGTGCACTGGGCGATGTACGAGGCCATGTATGGACAGGAAGGAACAGAATTCGTGGTAATCATCCCCACGAAATCGGCTGCAGAAATTGACCAGGGCTTTGCCAACGACAAGCAGTTCGCGCAAGCATTGGGCGAAGATGGAATGAAGAAACTGCAGGACCTGGAGGCGGCCTCGATCGAGTTCAGCCAACATAATCTTTTTGAGATCAGCCCGAAAATGAGCTATCCCCGGGATGAGTGGGTAAAGGCCGACCCGGAATTCTGGAAACCAAAACCCGCCGCCATGCCGAAGAAGGCCGAGGAAAAACCTGCGGCGAAGCAGTGATCGCCTGGGAATTTTCCCAGTTCTGAGGAGCTTCAGACGCATGAAGTCGCTCGGGTCGATGCCATTCCGAACCGGTCTGCCGCAAGGCGGACCGGAGAGGAACCTGACGTCAGTCGTGCGGTAACTGGCAGAACAGAGGGGTTACACGACTTACTAAGGCATCATTCCCGTGGTCTTATCTCTTTCCCAAACGGCTGGAATCCACCTCCCGGCTCACGTTCCCAATCTTCGCGTGTATTTATAAACTTTGCACTATCAGCGTAATTCTTGCTCGGCAAAGCCGTTCTTTTATGCCTAACTGCTGCCTAAGCTCCTAACAACGCACGGTTTTCACCGCGAATTCTTTGGAATAAAACGTGCGTGTTTGGAAGTGCTAAGGAAATGTCCATGAGTCAAACGGTTCGCGATGTTCAACAGGAATTTTGGCGCCCTCCCCTGTCTCAGCCCAAGGCTGCGACGAATCTGGCCGAAGCCTGTCGGCGTTGCGGGACCGAGTTTATGGTTGGCGCCGCATTTTGCCATATTTGCGGCGCCAGTCGTCATCGCGCCGATTTGGTTCCGTCGGAAAGTTGGGCCAAATACCTTGGTTTCCTGCGGGCACTCGAATTCGGCAGCGTGACGTCATGGTTCGGATTACCGTTGCCCTCCCTCTGCGCATTCCTCGTCGGGATCGG
>DATIYR010000242.1:0-10830 GCA_035517535.1 Terriglobales bacterium | reverse complement strand
GTTCCGGCGAAGACGCTCAGGTCCGGAGTATTTTCGTTTCCATACGACATATCCACGGAAAGCGCCGGCCCGCTGGGAACCCGGGTGAGAAACTGAATGACTCCGCCGAGAGCATCGCTGCCGTAAAGGTTTGATTCGCCGCCCCTAAAAACTTCCACGCTCGAAAGCTCGGCGCGCGGCACCCGGTCCCAATACACCCAGCCACCGAACGGATCTACGAGCGGAACCCCGTCCTCGAGCACCAAGGCGCGGCTTGGGCCGCTGCCGCCCAGCCCGCGAAGCGACGCGCCCAGAGTTGTCGGATTTGAGATTCGACTGCTCGATCGCCGAAACAAAGCGAAACCGGGAATTTGGCGCAGCATGTCATCGGTGGTCAACGCGGGATTGGCTGCGATATCTTCTTGCGAGAGTTGAATGGCGCTGCCCGGGACTTCTGAAAGTTTTAGTCCGGAGCGGGCCGCGGTTACTACAACCTGCTCACCTTGGGCTTCACCGCGCAAGATAAAGGTAAGTTGAACAGGTCTCGAATTCGTCGACCAGCTCTGTTCGGCGGGACTGAACCCGGCGGCAACCACGCGAATTTTTCCACTGGTACCCGCCTGAACAGAAAACGAAAACTTGCCCTCTGCGCCGCTGTTCTGAAATTGAGTGGAACCGGAGGAACTCAACGTGACCTGCGCGCCCTGAATGGCAGCGCCGCTAGGATCCTCGACCACGCCGCCGACGGTAATCTGCTGAGCCTGCGCGAGGATGGGCAAGATCAAAAGGACAAATGAAACGACGCAACAGCTCGGCGCTCGAACAATTCGCAGTCGCAACTAGTCGCACTCCCCAACACTTTTCGTGGCGCTAACGAAATACGAAGAGGGTACACCGATTCAAGATCAGCCGCCAAACGCCATTGCACGTCAAGCAAGCCGCATATGAATTATTTCGCGCGATCGAAACGGTATCGCCCACCCTGTGCGTGCGCAACTGACTCGGCAATTTTCAGGAATGCGCGTCCGGCATGCGAAAGCGCCGCGGATTTCCTATAGATCAGCCGCAACTTGCGATGCACTCGCAGCTCGTTCACGGGTATGCGAACCAGTTCGCCGTGCGCGATTTCATCTTCCACGCTAATCTCAGGCAGAAAAGCCACGCCGCTTCCCATAGCCACGAATCTCTTGATTGCCTGCAGCGTCGGCAATTCCACGGCCATGTGCAGCGGAGTTTTATATTTTTCAAATGCCTGAATTACTTTTTCCCGATACGGCGACGACACGATGTGGGCCACAAAAGACTCCGCTCCCAATTGCCGGATGCTCACGCGCGATTCTCGCGCCAGCGGATGCTGCGGCGGCACCACAAAAATCAATTCATCCGAGTAAACGACGACGGAGGCCAACTCAGCATCTTGCGGATCGTAAGTGAGCACGCCAAACTCGCAGTTTTGACGGCGCACATCGTCCGGTATCCGGCTTCCGAGCGACCGCTGCACGACAATTCGAATAGCGGGATGCAATCGTTGAAACTCCGCCAGCACCCGAAGCAAATAGAGCGCCGTGAACTCGTTGGCGCCCACGACGAGCTTCCCCTTCTGCAACTCGCGCAACTCGCCCAGAGCTTCTTGCGCCTGTTCGCGCAGGTTTAACAAACGTTCGGCATATTCCTGCAGGACCTGGCCGGCATCGGTCAGAATTCCGTCGCGAGTGGAGCGATCGAATAAAGATTCTCCGATTTCAATTTCGAGCTTTCTGATCGCCTGGCTCACAGCCGACTGCGTGCGATACAATTTCTCAGCCGCGCGGGAAAATCCGCCTTCGCGCGCCACTGCCAGAAAAACTTCAAGTTGAGAAATTTCCATCCGCAAAGCTCATTAATCAAATCGTAAGAAGAATAAGCTGTTCTGATTATATTAGCAATAGAGATATTTACGAAAAAATAATAAGCTTTGCTTTTGGTGTCGTCCGCTGTAGCATCAAGTAATTCGGCAGGAGTTTCTAATGGAGAGCACGAGAATCACTGTTTTCGATACCACCTTGCGCGACGGCGAACAGTCCCCCGGGTGCAGTATGAATGTGCACGAAAAGGCACGCCTGGCGCGGCAACTCGACCGCCTCGGGGTGGACGTGATCGAAGCTGGCTTTCCCATCGCTTCAGATGGCGACTTCGCCGCAGTGCAGGCAGTAGCGGCGGCTGTTCCGCGTCCCATCGTGGCCGCACTTGCCCGCGCCGCCCGACACGATATTGAACGTGCGGCTCAGGCACTCTCTGCCGCCGTGCGTCCCCGGATTCACGTGTTTCTTGCCACCTCCGATATTCATCTCCAGCATAAGCTCCGCATTTCGCGCCAACAGTGTATTGATCAGGCGGCCGAATCGGTCCGCCTGGCGCGGGCTTTCTGCGAAGATGTCGAATTTTCTCCCGAAGACGCCACCCGCACCGATCCTGAATTTTTGTTTCAAGTGCTCGAGGCCGTGATTCAGGCGGGCGCCACCACTTTGAATATTCCCGATACCGTTGGCTATACCGTCCCCGCCGAGTTCGGAGAGCTCATCCGCAATATTCGCGAGCGCGTGCGCGGGAGTGAAAAAGCCACGATTTCCGCTCACTGCCATAACGACCTGGGCCTCGCCGTCGCAAATTCTTTGGCAGCAGTCGCCAATGGCGCGCGCCAGGTCGAATGCACGATCAACGGAATCGGTGAACGCGCCGGCAACGCATCGCTCGAAGAGATCGTGATGGCTTTGCGGGTGCGCGCAGATCGTTATCCGTATCAGACCGCGATCTCGACGGAAGAACTTTACCCAACCAGCCAAATGCTCGAAGAAATCACGGGAATTTCCGTGCAGCCCAACAAGGCCATCATTGGGCGCAATGCGTTTGCGCACGAGGCGGGGATTCACCAGGATGGAATGTTAAAGAACCGCCTGACCTACGAAATCATGACGCCGCAGTCGGTCGGGGTCCCCGATTCGAAGCTGGTGCTCGGCAAACACTCCGGCCGGCACGCGCTCAGCTTGAGATGCGAGCAACTTGGCTACCGCTTTGAACGGCGCCAGCTGGATGAAATCTATCGCCGGTTCGTGGTCCTGGCAGATGAAATCAAGCACGTGCACGATCACCATCTGCTCGAGTTGATCCGCGAAACCGCGGAAGAAAGCCAGCGCATTCCGCCGGGTCGCGTGGAGGCAGGACAAGCGGCTGCGGCAGCGGCCGGAGCGGAAGAAACTCCGCGCAAGCCTTATCCTGCCGCGCCTTCAGATTTCAGCGTGATTGGCCTCACTTCCGTTCCTGCTTCGGAGCACCTCTCAGAGCAGGAAGATTATCTTTGGGGAGTGTAGGTAGCGGTCAGCACTCAGCCGTCGGCACTCAGCCCACCCCGCAATTGCGATTGCTCGATCTTTCAGCGAACGCGAAGAATCCCGGATGTCGCCAAAACCTTTCGGAATTATCCAGGGCATTGCTCAATCATGTGCTGAATGCTGATTGCTGAATGCTGACTGCTCGTCAGGTAAAATCTTTCTTCGCTCCTATGCACCTGAACCTCACTACTCTTCCCGGCGATGGCATTGGACCCGAAGTCACCGAGCAGGCGGTTCGAGTTCTGCAATCGGTGGCCGAGGCGTTCGGTCACAAACTCAAAGTTACCCAGAAGAATGTCGGCGGAGCGGCGCTCGTCGCCAGCAACGATCCGTTGCCATCTGACACGATCGAGAGTTGCCTGTCATCCGGCGCCGTGCTGCTCGGAGCCGTAGGAGGGCCGGCATTCGATTCTTATCCGGCAAAGCTTCGTCCGGAAGCCGGTCTGCTGCGATTGCGCAAGGAACTGGGAGTTTTTGCCAATCTGCGTCCCGCCATATGCCTTCAGGGACTTGAGAGTTCATCTCCGCTGCGCGCCGAGATCGTTCGCGGTACTGACGTGCTGATCGTCCGCGAGTTGCTCGGCGGGCTTTATTTTGGCGATCGCTCGACGAAGGGAGATTCTGGCCGACGCCGCGCCGTCGACACTATGGCCTACACCGAAGGTGAAATTGAACGCATCGCGCGAATTGCGTTCGAGTTAGCGCGCAAACGGCGGAAGAAACTTACTTCCGTCGATAAAGCCAACGTGCTCGATTGCTCCCGCCTGTGGCGCGAGGTTGTGAACCGCGCCGGCCTCGAGTATCGCGACGTGCAGCTTTCGCACATGTACGTAGACTCGGCTGCCATGGCGCTGGTTTCGCGCCCCACACAGTTCGATGTGGTGCTCACGGAAAATATGTTCGGTGACATCTTGTCCGACCAGGCGGGAGCCGTGGTCGGTTCGCTCGGGCTGCTGCCTTCAGCCAGTGTTGGCGGCAAGGTCGGTCTTTATGAACCGATTCACGGTTCTGCGCCCGACATTGCTGGCCAGGGTATTGCCAATCCGCTCGGTGCGATCTTGTCTGCGGCCATGCTGCTTCGCCACTCACTTCAGCGTGAGGCGGAGGCTGCCTCGATTGAGACGGCGGTTCGCGAGGTACTGGCGCAAGGGCATCGCACCCGTGATTTGGCGGCATCCGGTGAAGATTTTGTGAGCACGAGTCAGATGGGAGAACTCGTAGCCAGCCAAATCCGCGACGAGCCTCGCGTCGCAGTGAGTTGAGAATTCCAACGAACTTGACGCCTGAAAACCTGCGGCGCATCCTGATTAGATCAACTCACAATTCACCAAGGACTCGCTCTAAGGAGCATCTATGGAGAGAAACCGATCGTTCGGGCTTACAGTGCTTCGCATTGTGATCGGCGTGATATTTCTGGCCCACGGCTACCAGAAGCTGTTTAAGTTCGGATTTCACGGTGTCTCCGGAATGTTCGGCCATCTGGGAATCCCGATTCCAGCCGTGTTTGCAGTGATCGTGACGCTAGTCGAGTTCGTCGGCGGAATTTTGCTGATCACAGGTTTGGCGACTCGAATCCCTTCTCTTCTGCTCGCGATTGATATGATCGTCGCCATTTTGCTGGTGCACGCGAAACGGGGATTCTTTAACACGTCAGGTGGCGTTGAATTCCCTCTTGTCTTGCTTGCAGCTACGATTTGCCTGGCGCTGTCAGGCGGCGGCGCGGCTTCGCTCGAAAAATATTGAAGCTCAATTCTCCCTGTTCTCCCTTCTTCTCCTGTCCAGGTGAAGAATTGCCGCTGCTGTCCGGTAGCGTACCGCATACAAGTTCTCGTGCAGGTTTCTTTCCAGCCGCTCAACGCAATGCGGATCGTCTCTCTGCGTCAGCGCATCCACCGCGGCTTGACGGACCAGGACTTTCTTGTCTGCCAGAGCGGTTTGAAGAAGAGCATCTTCGGAAATCGGATCAGGATCCAAGGCCAAGAAGCGGGCCGCGGTCGCACGCGCCGAGTCGTTGCCACGCTTAATGACTGTCCGATATGCCTCATAAGCTGTGCCGCCGTAAGGAACAAATCCCAGTCCCTCCTCAAATCCCATCTCCGCCATCTGCTTCGGGTCTTTCAATTTGTCAATCTGTTCCTGGATCAATCCGGAGCTGGCTTTCTTGTCGCCCATGAGTATGGCGTAGTAGATCTCGTAGGCCGTTGGATCTTTGAACAGGTAAAGTGAGTGGGCGGCGGCGAGCATGACCGAAGGTTCTTTGTCCGATAAAGCTGACTTCAGAGCAGGCACGGCGTTCTTATCGTGCAAATTACCTAACGTTGTGGCTGCCGCCGCACGCACATGAAAATCCTTGTCGTTGAGTGCGCGCAGGGCAAACACAAAAGCGCGACGGTTGCCCTTCATTAACGAGAGCGACTTTACCGCCTCAAGCCGGTGAGCAGCCCGCGGATTGTGCAGGCCGAGCCAAAGAACTCGCCACGCCTCGTCGGCATAGTTCTGTGTGGTACTTTCGGCCTTTCGAGTATCGCCGGGCGAGCCTGCTTGAGTTAAATTTGAGCTCGCTTGCGGTAACGCTGCCCGTGCGGAATGCAAAGGGTTTGCGGCAGCAAGCATGCCGACTGCAAGGGCTACGGTCCAGAAACGCCAATAAGCAAGGTTCCCCATTACGCTGCATTCTGCCACATCGTCGGGCGCAAGGGATTACCTAGTTCGTGCAGTTGGCTTACCGGAACGTGGCCGAGAAAGGCGGCGTTTCGGACCCACTTTGGCCGAGTTCGTAATGTTTCGAGCCCGGAAAACCCGGGCAAAAATTGCATCGATGTTGCGCAACTGCCGCTTCAGATCAAAGGCCTGCTCGACTATGTTCGCGGGAACATGCTTGGTGATGTTGGGATCATGGGTGACCAGTTGGCGAAAGTTCAGCCCTTCTCTCCAGGCGCGCATGGCGTGGCCTTGCACCAGACGGTAAGCATCTTCGCGGGAAATGCCGTGTTCCACCAGATCAAGGAGAAGCTGCCCACTGAACACCAGCCCGCCCGTGCTTTCAAGGTTCGCCTTCATCCTTTCGGGGTAGACAAACATAGTGTCGAGCAAACTGGTCGTTTTGCTCAGCATGTAATCGGCGAGCGTGGTCGAATCCGGAAGAATGATTCGTTCGACGGATGAGTGTGAAATGTCGCGCTCGTGCCACAGGGCCACATTTTCAAATCCAGCCTGCGCATTCGAGCGCACCACCCGCGCCAGCCCGCTGATCTGCTCAGCCGTGACCGGATTACGCTTGTGCGGCATCGCCGACGATCCTTTTTGCTTTTCGCTGAAATATTCTTCCGCTTCGCGGACCTCAGTGCGCTGCAGGTGCCGAATTTCGGTCGCGATTTTGTCCAGCGTGGAGGCGATTACCGCCAGGGTCGCCAGATAGTTCGCGTGACGGTCGCGCTGGATGACCTGGGATGAGACCGCCGCCGCTTTCAGCCCCAAACGAGCGCACATCTTTTCTTCTAAAGCCGGGGTGAGATGGGCGAATGTGCCAACCGCGCCGGAGAATTTTCCCACCCGCATCTCCTCGGCGGCGCGATCGAAGCGTTCAACGTCACGCTGCACTTCGGAATACCAATTCGCCAGCTTGAACCCGAAGGTGATGGGCTCGGCGTGAATACCGTGCGTGCGGCCGATCATGGGCGTGTCTTTGAATTCCCAGGCGCGCCGCTCGAGAACCGCAGCCAGTTCGCGCAAATCGGCGGCGATGATCTGGGAGGCCTCCCGGATCAGCAGGGCCTGCGCCGTATCGACCACATCATTCGAGGTGAGGCCATAGTGAAACCAACGCGATTCCGGCCCTACGAATTCCGCCACGGCGGTGGTGAAAGCAATCACGTCATGGCGGACTTCGGCCTCGATCTCGCGAATGCGTTCCAGCCGGAAATCCGCCAGCTCGCGGATGGCTTTGGCCGCCTGCCTGGGAACGATGCCGGCCTCGGCCAGCGTTTCAGTGGCCGCGATCTCGACCGTTAGCCAGGTCCGGAAACGGTTTTCTTCGCTCCAGATTCGCGCCATTTCGGCCCGCGTGTAACGTGGAATCAACTCTCGCCCTCCCGCCCTACGTTTCAGGGGAAACAAGGATTCTAAACGTGAGCCCCGGCGCCGTGCCAGTGCCGTCCCAGGCAATTTCCGCAATGTATCGTGATACGATACACTGGGAAAATATACGGACACGATATAATCCGCGCATGAAAAAGACATTGACCTCCGAGGATTACCAAAACCTGGCCGAATTCCGCCATCAGATCCGCCGCTATCTGCGCTTCAGCGATGGCGCCGTGCGCGATGCCAAGCTCGAGCCCCGGCAGTATCAACTGCTGCTGGCGCTCAAAGGACTGCGCTCGGATGTGCGTCCGCGAATTGGCGAAATTGCGGAGCAATTGCAGATTCAGCACCATAGCGCGGTCGAGCTGGTTGACCGGCTTGAAGCTGGTGGACTGGTGAAGCGGCAACGAGGAACCAAAGACCGGCGCGAAGTCCTGGTTTCGCTCACATCCGCAGGCGAGAAAGTGATTCGTGAACTGGTGTTGCACCATCGAGCGGAATTGTCTTCCAAGGGCCCGGCACTAATCGAAACCTTGCGGCGTGTGCTGCAAAACAGCATGAAGTCGCATAACTCTTCCAAAAGACGAAACTGACCAAATGTCCGAGACAAAATTGCCATCCGCGGCAGCAGCTACCAAAATTTCAAGCGGCACTCTCGCTTCCCGCATGCTGGTGCTTTCGCTGATGGGTATCGTCGTCGGCATCATCGGCGGCCTGGTTGCGGAGGCGTTGCTGCGGACCATCAATTTCATCTCCGACTTGTGCTTTTACGGCCGCCTCAGTTCCGCTTATTTGCCACCCAACTACGCTCCCCACCACTGGTGGTTCTTGTTGTTGCCGGCTGCCGGCGGATTGCTCGTCGGGCTGCTCATTCAGTATTTCTCTCCGGAGATCAAGGGCGATGGCATTCCCGAAGCGATGTCCGTAGTGCTGACGAACCGCAGCATCGTGAAGCCACGGGTCAGCTTCTTCAAACCCCTCAGCGCGGCGATTACGGTTGGCAGCGGCGGCCCGTTCGGCGCCGAAGGCCCAATCATCCAGACGGGCGCGGCTTTGGGGTCGCTGATCAGCCAGCTGATTCCGTCGTCTCCCGCCGAGCGCCGGACTCTGCTGGCGTGTGGTGCGGCTGCGGGTTTGGCTGGGGTTTTCAAGACCCCTTTTGCCGGCGTCATGATCGCCATCGAGCTGCTGGTCTTCGAATTTCGCGCTCGTTCGTTCATCCCGATCGCGCTCGCCTCCGCATCAGGCACGCTCGTCGCCATGGGATTCCGCGGCGCCGACCCTGTGTTCCCGGTCAATACTGCTTACCACTTTCACCCTCTCGAACTGCCGTTTTTCATCGCCCTGGGAATTCTGTGTGCTGCGCTCGCCTGGCTCATGACCCGCACGCTTTATCTATTCGAAGACTTTTTCGAAAAACTCCACGTCTGGTTTCCTGTGATACCTGCGATCGGCGGCCTTATCGTCGGCGCGATCGCGATTTTCCGGCCTGAAGTCCTGGGCACCGGTTACGCCGTGATTGCCGACCTGCTGGCGCATCCTTACGCTTTGCCCAAACTTATCTCAATCGGTTTTGCAAAGCTGGTCGCATTCGGCGCGTCGCTGGGGGCAGGTGCGTCGGGCGGAACCTTTGCTCCGGCACTGATGATAGGCGGCAGCCTGGGCGCTGCTTACGGCTCGGCTGTTCACATGCTCCTGCCGAGTTCTTCCACCGTCGGACTTTACGGCATGGTCGCCACGGCCGCGCTATTCGGCAGCCTTTATCGCGCAACTCCCAGCGCCATTCTTTTCATGCTGGAGGTTACCGGAGCGTGGAACGCGATCCTTCCCGTGTTCTTGGTGGCAGTGGTGGCTGATCTTGCCGTGCACTTCTTCATGCGCACCACCATCAACACGGAGCGGCTGGTGCGGCGAGGCACGCTCGTACCGGAGGCTTACGAAGTTGATCCCATGAAGTTGCTGCGCGTGCGCGACATCATGAATCCGGACATCGATACCGTGCGCCAGGATCGCAAGGTGAAGGATTTCCTGCCGACTGCGGTAAACCACGAGGCCATGCCGGTGGTCGACGAAAAAGAACACGTCATCGGTCTCGTTTACCGCCACGATCTGCTGAATGCGTCTCCCGATGCCACGGCAGCTTCTTTGGCCCACCGCGACTTCCCGGTGGTATACACCAACGACGTCGTGCACGATGTGGCTCGGCGCTTTCTGGATGGAAATCTCGGTCGTTGCATTGTGCTCGACAGTTCCTCAGGCGAACTCGTCGGAATGGTGACGCCATTCGACGTGCTCAAGGCGAAAAACTGGGAATTGATGCAGGAAACGGCAGAACCGGGCCGATTGAGCGATTCCCTGCTACGCTTTCGCAGCACGGAAACGCCGGAACGAAGTTGAAGAAGGAGAATGTACCGCTAGGCTTACGGCATCGCTTTCTTTTGCGCGGCTGCGATCAGCGGCCGCAATGACTGCGCTGACACACCCAAGGTGCCGCCTGAGAATCCATCGATGTATGCGGCATTCACGCCGATCACTTCCCCGCGCGAATTGAATACCGGGCCGCCGCTGGCGCCGTGAGCTGTTGGTGCGTCGTAGATCAACTTGTCGCCGACGACATCTCCAAGATGACCGCATGTCGCCGATGGCCGAATCAACGAAAGCGCGGCAAGCTCGCTCGCTGCGCCCTGATCATCGCGACGGAAAGCCAGCCGCGCGTAAACCGGGGTCGGCGCCTTTGCCATCATTCCCAAAACTCCCATCGGGTATCCAACCACCGCCACCAGTTCGCCCGCGTTTGGCTTATCTGCGGCAAGCGGCAATGGGCGAAGATTCAGCTCTGCGGCATCGCTCATGCGCATGATGGCAAGGTCGCCGTCAGAAGAAAGCGCCGCTGCCGTCAGATTCACTGGCGCAGGAGATCCCGGGAAATAAGCGACCATCTTTTCCAGCCTGGGCGTCGCGCCTTTATCGATCAGCGCGTCGGAATCGGGATCGCCGTACCACGGCTCGGCAACATGGCGATTGGTCGCGATAAGTCCGTCGGCAACCACGAATCCGGTGCCGGAAATTCGCGTCCGCTGCAGCGGCTTCTGGTTGGCATATCCAACCTGGTAAATCCCGAAAATGTAGCAGATGGAATTGCGATAGCGGTTCAGCACCAGCGAGGGCATTTCCTGCTCCTGCTGAAGCTGTGCCACCTGCTGTGACAAGCGGCGAATCTGTTGCTGTAAAGACTTGGAATCCGGAGTCAGAAAATAGTGCGCCAAGACAATGATGGCGATCGCCAGGATAAAGAACACCAGCGCAGCCTGGACCAGCCGCTGCCAGGCCGCACAAACCGGCTCTTCTTCGGGCGTATGACGGTCTAAAAGCATAAGAAATCCGTTGGTCAGCGGAAATT
>DATIYR010000241.1:0-9693 GCA_035517535.1 Terriglobales bacterium | reverse complement strand
CGACTGACTTTGCGCTGCAAGAAATTTCAGCGTGGCCAACCCGTTTCGAAACACCAAAACAAAAAAAATCATCTCTGGATGATCCCGTTTTCTTCCGAATTGCGCCTTTCTGAATAGACGCCACTTTTTTGAGCAGGACTGGCGGCCTTATTCAGTTCCAGGGGAGGTGCTGATATGCAGGTCCGCGGGCTGGCTACGCCTCAACCCATCACTAGCCGCTTCATAGTTACTCTTGCCGTCCTAACAATCTTGTTTTCATTCTCGACGGGCGCGGTTGCGCAGTCAGAAATACAAGCTGCCACTGTTCACGCCAAGCTTAACCCCCAGGAATCCACGTTCGCCGCCAGAAGGCCAGTAGCGGTCATCGCCGGTAAAGCGGTTTACGAGGACGAACTACTCCCGCTCCTGGAGGAACAAATTCAACAGCTTCGCAGTGAAGAGTACGAAATTAAGAGCCGGGCGCTGGATAAGCTGATCGAACAGAAACTTCTGGACGCCGCTGCAAGCCGCAAGGGAGTAACAACTGACAAACTGATCGAACAAGAAATTTCGTCAAAGGTTCCCGATCCAAGCGATTCCGAAATTGAGGCCTTTTATTTGGGCCAGCGGGAACGCCGGCCGCTCGAAGAAGTGAAGCCACGCCTGCGCGAGGCGCTAAAGCAGGCAAAGCTGGAGCAGGTGCGCGATGCCTATATGGACCGTCTCCGGCGGGAAGCAAACGTCGCCATCCTCTTGTCCCCGCCCAAAGTGGAGGTTGGATACGATCCGTCGCGCGTCCGCGGCAATGCCGACGCACCGGTCACGATCATAGAATTTTCGGACTTCGAGTGTCCTTTCTGCCGAGGCTCGGAGCAAACCGTAAGGACCGTCCTCGCCAAATATGGCGACAAAGTAAAACTGGCATACCGGGATTTTCCTCTGCGCCAGCTTCATGCCCATGCTTTTGCGGCCGCCGAAGCATCCCATTGTGCGAGCGAACAGGGCAAGTTCTGGGAATACCACGATCTTTTGTTGTCCAGCCCTGGCAAGCTTGATGCCGCCGGCTTACTCGATCACGCCCGGACCCTCAGGCTGAACGAAGCACAATTCCTCTCCTGTTTGAACACGGAAAAATTCAAGTCTGCGGTCGAAGCTGACATCAGGGCCGGCGCCAACGCACGAGTCAGCGGCACTCCCGCATTTTTTATCAATGGAGTCTTTCTGACCGGCGCCCAGCCGCCGTCGGTGTTTGAGAAAGCGATCGATTCAGAATTGGCGAGGTTGAGTGCAAGGGCAAACGCTGCGATTTACTCAGACCAGACGGGCGGTGCCGCAGAGACATCGGCTTTGGTTGTGAGACCGAAAAAATGAAAGGAAATCGGAACATTACGGGGAATTGCCTGCCGGCAATCGAAACCGCAATTGGTCCCTTCTCATTGCGTCGCGCGATTTCGCCAGCCGGAAGGATAGTCGGTGCCGGGATCTTGATGCTCTTGGCTTTCGTCACCGGCGCCGCTGCCGACAACGACGCGAACAATCCTGTCGTATTTCAGACGCAGATTTTTGTACGCGCGAGAGGTAACAAGCCGACCAGCTACACAGCGAATTTTCAGGTGCGCGGCTGGGTGATTGCGCCGTTCACCATGCATGTTGTGAACGGGGACCCGATCGGGCGTGAACGAGTTACTTCGGCGACGGTTCTGCTAAATGGCACTCAGGTTCTGGGTTCCTCCGATGTCGCGCAGGGCGTGGGCGAATTGGATGTTCCCGTTTCTCCGATTGTAGGCAACAACACGATTCAAGTGACCGTTGATGGCGCACCCGGTGCGGAGCTCTCAATCACGATCTGGGGAACGAATTCCGACAATGTGTCGCCGCAAGTCACGATCGTGACTCCAGCCGCGGGCAGTTATCTGAACACCGCTACTCCGACCATTGAGATCACCTATTCCAAGGCGCCCGGCTTCAACGATGACCGCCACTCCGACTGCGATGAGACCACGCTGAAAGTGACTATCGACGGCGTTGACCGTACCAGGCTGTTTACCATCCGGTCGGGCGATGCGACCGCCACCATTCCGCCCAGCCTTGCACTTGCGCCGGGGCCGCACACGATTGTGGCGACACTTTTTAATCTCGCGCGAAATCAGGGGACTGCGACTTCGCAGTTCACGGTTGACCTAGCTCCTCCGGCGATTCAGATCGTGCAGCCCGCACTGGGAGCGTACCTGAATAATCCGACTCCGACGATCACGGTGCAGTATTCGGATAACGATGCGATCAATTTATCGACGTTGAAGGTGCTGGTGAACGGCACGGATTTGTCTTCGCTGTTTCAAAAAACACAAACCGGAGCGACGGCAACTTTGCCCGCAAGCAGTCCCCTGCCGCAGGGCGCAAATAAGATCGTCGCGCAGATTAAGGACCTCGCCGGGAATCAGGCAAGCGCCTCGGCGTCGTTCAACATCGATACCACACCGCCGGTTATTTCTTTTTCGCAACCCACCGCCAATTCGTACTTAGGCGCTTCCAGCACGCAGGTCGTGGTCCAATACTCCGACGATCAGGCGATCGATACCTCCAAGCTCAGCGTCACGCTCGACGGCGTGCCACTGGCTATGACCGCATCGCCAGCGAGTGCGACAACGGTCGCGTCCGGAATTGGCAATGGTGGGCACATACTCGCCGCTTCAATCAAAGACCTCGCCGGAAACGTCGGCACTGCGCAAATCAGCTTCAATGTGGATACGACTGTTCCCACCATTCACATAACCCAGCCAGCGCCCAATGCAATCCTGAGCACGCACATCCCGCAAGTGCTGATCAGCTATTCGGATGTGACCGGATTGAACCTGAACACGCTGAAAGTTTATGTGAATGGCGCCGATGCAACGAGTTTGTTTACTGCAAACTCAAGCAACGCGAGCGGGCAATTAACTGCTGCGTTCAATCTCCCCGACGGTCAAAACACGATCAGCGCGAACATTACCAATCTTGCGGGCACAGCCGGTACGGCATCTTCCTCGTTCCTTGTGGATACCACGCCGCCGGCAATCTCATTTCAATCGCCGCCTTCAAAAACCAACAGCAACGCGCCGGCAGTGACGATCTCCTATTCGGATGCGACTGCCGGGGTGGATCCCAACACGCTCGTGGTCACATTGGATGGCGCGAATATTACGAACCTTATCGCGCCGGGCGCGAGTTCCGCGACTGGCATTCTGCAAATGAATCCTCCGTTGAGTGATGGTACCCACATCCTCACGGCCGCGGTGCAGGACCGCGCCGGCAATCAGTCGGTGACGACATCTTTGTCGTTCGTGGTAGATACGACACCGCCTTCGGTGAATTTCGCAACGCCGCTCGACAATTCCTTCATCAACAACCCAACTCCGAGTGTTAGCTTGCAGTACTCGGATGGAACTGGCACGGGTGTTGATCCGTCTTCGGTCAGAATCTATCTGCAGCAAGGCACAAATCCCGCAACCGATGTTACGTCCTATTTCCAAATCGGTGCGCAACAAGCAACCGGCGCGGTCCCGAATACCGCTTCCTTAGCGGATGGAACCTATGTCCTGAGCGCCACTTTGAGCGATTTGGTCGGAAATCCCGCCAATGCTCATGCCACGTTTGTCGTAGATACAGTACCGCCCACCGGAATCATTCAAACACCAGCCGCAAACGGCATCCTGAACACCGCTGCAGTATCGGTGACGCTGTTGTATCAAGACGACCGCAGCGGCGTGGACACTTCGAAGCTCATCCTGACCGTTGACGGCATCAATGAAACCGCGGCTTTAACGTTGAGCCCGACGCAGGCCACCGGCACACTACCTGTGCTTCAGGATGGCAATCACACCATACAGCTCACGGTTTTCGATCGCTCGGGAAATTCCAGCACTGTAGTTTCGCAGACATTCGAAACCGATACGACTGCGCCGACGATCAGCGCTTCCGCTCTGCCCCCTCCCAATACAGCCGGTTGGAACAACACCAACGTGACCGTTGCGTTCACTTGTAGTGATGCTTTATCTGGAGTAGCGACCTGCCCGCCTTCGCAGACGGTAACAACGGAGGGAGCGAATCAGGTTGTTTCAGGCACGGCCACTGACAATGCCGGAAACAGCACTGCCGGGAGCGTCACGCTCAATATTGATAAGACTCCGCCAACAATCACCGCGACCACATCGCCCTTGCCCAATGGGTCGGGCGTGTACACGTCGAATGTCACAGTTACATTTACTTGCACTGACACCACTTCAGGCATAGCCAATTGCCCGCCGCCGCAGGTGGTTCCTGCTTCCGGTGGAAATCAAATCATCGGGGGAACCGCGACTGACAACGCGGGAAATAGCTCGACCACGAGCGTGTCGCTCACGTTTGTTACCAGTAATCCTCCGGCGATCACTGCAGCAGTGGCACCGCCGCCAAATGCTGCCGGCTGGAACAACTCGCCCGTCACCATCACGTTTACTTGCTCCGGCGGCAATGGTGGCATCAGGTCATGCTCGCCACCGATCACTGTGAGCACGGAAGGCGGGAATCAAGTTGTAACCGGAACCGCGGTGGATCAGTCGGGGCAGAGCGCCACTACCACGGCGACGCTAAACATCGATCTCAGTCCGCCGACGATAACTGCAACCGCGAGTCCCGCGCCGAACGGGGCCGGTTGGAACAATTCAAATGTCACGCTAAGTTTCCAGTGCAAAGACAGCGTCAGCGGTATTTCAAGTTGTCCTCCATCGATAACGGTCAATACCGAGGGGCTCAACAACGTGCAATCTCAGCCGGCGACCGACCTTGCCGGTAACACCGCAACCACTTCGCTGCTCGTGAGACTTGATAAAACGCCGCCCACCGTGGCAATTACCTCGCCGTCCTCGGGAAATGTTTATTCCACGCAAACTCCGGTCTCGGGATCGGCGACCGACACAGGTTCCGGTATAGCCAGCGTTTCCTGCAATGGTGCTGCGGCACAACTCAGTGGCTCGAGCTTTAGTTGCAACGAATCGCTCAGTACCGGCGCTGACACCCTCTCCGTGACAGCGACGGATTCGGCGGGCAACACGGGTTCGGCCAGCGCCAACGTGACGCTGGTTCCGGCGCCGGTTGTGAGTATCACTTCGCCGGCGAACCTGAGCTACACAAACATGACTCCCGTCACCGTTCAGGGAACCGTTGACAATCCCGCGGACACGGTGACGATCAATGGCATCGCTGCCTATCCAAGCGGCGGCAAATTCACTGCGACTGTCCCACTGGTCGAAGGACTCAACACGCTCAGCGTGGTGGCGACGAACGCTGGAGGCAACCAGGGCACCGCGAGCGTGAACATAACTCTCGATACGACGCCGCCACACTTGACCATCGATACTCCTGCGAATAACTCGGTCACAACCAGCGCCTCGGTTTCTGTGACCGGAATCGTCAATGACGTTGTTCCCGGCACGGTGAATGACTCGAACGCGCAAGTGACGGTCAATGGAACTGCGGCTCAGGTTGCCAATCGTAGCTACTCGATCGCCAGTGTGCCGCTGGCGTTGGGGGCAAACACGATTCAAGCTGTCGCGCGCGACCAGGCCGGTAACGCAACTACCACCAACATTACCGTCACTCGCGTATCTCCGGCACAGCCGCCTGCGCCTGCCATCGGGCAAGCAGCCGTGGCCGATTCACTCACCATCATTTCCGGAAATAACCAGTCGGCAACTATTGCGACGCAGCTCCCTTCGCCGCTGGTGGTCGCCTTGACCGACACTTCCGGTAATCCAGTCGCCAACCAGCCGGTCGTATTCAAAGTCACTGGAAATGACGGTATCGTAACCGGCGGCAGTGCGAGCGGCGCAGCCATAACAGTCAACACCGACTCGAACGGTCACGCGCAAGTTTCATGGACTCTTGGTCACCGTTCTGGTGTGGGTGTTAACACCGTGGAAGCTTCTTCAGCGGTTTCGTTCGTCGTCGCGGACTTCACGGCCGCGGGAATACCGGGAGGCGCCGCGCAGATCGTGGTCGATTCCGGCGACAACCAAGCAGGCATTGGCGGACAGGCACTGACATTCCCACTGGGAGTCGTGGTTACCGATTCCGGTTATAACCGCATCGCCGGCGTGCCGGTCACTTTCACGGTCGTCTCCGGAGGAGGCAGCTTCAACGGGAACCCGACTCAGACGGTTACAACTGACACCGACGGCCGCGCGCTCGCGACTCTGATACTCGGCTCAGCAACGGATACAGAACCGACGAGCAATGTTGTCGCGGCCAGCTTTCCCGGAAACACTAGCTCCGCTGCGGCGTTCACCGCGACTGCGCTCCTCGCCGGAGATCCAACGAAAACCACGATCAGCGGAGATGTGCTGGACAACACGAACAATCCCATACCCGGCGTAACCATGCGCCTCTACCAGACCAATCAAGGCAGCAACAACAACCAGCCACTGCAGATCGGCACGCCAGTGCAGACCGACACGCAAGGTCATTTCGTAATCACAAACGCGCCCTACGGCTACTTCAAGCTGATGGCTGACGGCACCACTGCGGGTGGCGGAACAGTTTCATATCCGACGCTCGAATACGACATCGTTACGATCGCCGGCCAGGACAACAACGTCGGCACGCCAATCTATCTGCCCGTCCTGGATACGGTGAACAAGCTTTGCGTCGATGCGACGCACGGCGGAACGCTGACTTTGCCTGCGGTGCCTGGATACTCATTGACGGTCGCGCCGGGATCGGCCACGTTCCCCGGAGGCTCGCGCCAGGGATGCGTCTCCGTCTCGATCGTTCACGGCGATAAAGTGCCGATGGCTCCGGGCTTCGGCCAGCAGCCTCGATTCATCGTGTCGATCCAACCTGCGGGCACGACATTCAATCCTCCCGCGGCGATGACGTTGCCCAACGTCGACGGTCTCGCGCCGCGCGCAAAAACCGAAATGTATTCCTACGATCACGATCTGAGCATGTTCGTGGCGATCGGCACGGCCACGGTGAGCGACGACGGATCGGTGATCGCGTCCGATCCAGGTGTCGGAGTGCTCAAAGCGGGCTGGCACTGCGGAGGCGATCCGAATGCGGCGGGATCGGGTGGCAGCTGCGGTGACTGCGCTGTGTGCAACGGGACGCAATGCGTTCCGACACAACAGAGCCAGACTTATAACGTGCCTTGCACCAATTTGACCAAGAGCACGTTGGGTGAAGCTTATACCGGAAACGGAACGGAAGACAGCCCTCAATTGCCTGCTGACATGGTAATCGGGCAATACACGGCAATCCAGGTGGGTTCCCAAGGGGCAAGTGTTCCAGTTGCGATTACAGAAGACTGTTTTGGCACATGCGACGGCAAAGGCAATTGCGGCCCCGACGCATACGGCTTTGACACTGCGTGGGTACAGAGCGCTCTCTCTGCGGCCCTCGAAAAAATCTTCGATAACACGCAAAACGCGTGTCTTCCGCTAGATCTGAGGCTGGCGGCTCAGATAGCGCTTGCGAACGAGGGAGTCGTTATCGACTGCGATTCCCATGCCCAAACCGGGGATTGTGCCCATAGTAGCGTAGGCTCCAATGTGCTTACGCTCAACACCAAGCTGACCTACAAGGCATCATGCAGCGACGGCGTGGGTGGCGCGTCCACAGTGCTTCATGAGTTGCTCCATGGTGTCGGGGGTGATCCGGGTCCGCCCGCCCACAATGCTGCTGGCCAGGTCCCGATCGATTGTAGAGACAGAGTGTACGGATGCCAGGAGCAGTGCTTCTCGGGCAGCACGCAGGGCTACATCAACAACGCTCAGGGTGCACAGGGTGGTAACACGGCGGCTTGCAATCTGACGCCGGAGCAACAACAGCAGCAGATGCTGGGCTGCGATCCCTGCACGAATGTCACCTACACAGATGATCAGGGCCAACAGCATACCGTGCAGGACTGTCCGTCGAATGTGATGAACCTGCCCGGCATCTGTCTAGGAAATAACTGCCCGCACTAGAGAAGAGAACAGAGTATTGCGAAATGGCTGTCTTGGATTCACTGGAGCACGAGGATTTTGGATGAAGCGCGAAGGAAAAGTCATAACCGGTGCGGGTCGGGCGTCTTTCCGGGGGAATCGCAGAGCAGCGTTGTCGCGGTCATTCGTCCGGCTGATCGTCCTCTTGGTGGCCCATTCCCTTTCGCTCTCCCTTGCGTGGGGACAAGCCGAACGGGGTGGCGCCGGTTACGAGCCGACTGGACCGGGGCCGGGTCCTGTTATACCAGTTTCGCCAGGCCCTCCGGTGTTGGATGAGAGCTGTGTTGTTAGCGTACTCAATCGGACGGTACAGGTGAACCATGATGGCACCTGGATTCTCCCAACCATACCCGCGAACTTCGGTCCAGTTCGCGCACGTGCAACCTGCGTCCGCAATGGCGTTACAAGCTTCGGCCAATCGGATCTATTCACTCTCGGAGCCAACCAATCGGTCACGCTGCCGGCGATTACTCTGGGAAATACCACCCCCATTCCTACCGGAATCTCCCTCAACACGACGACAACCATGCTGACGCAGCCCGGCCAGACAACGCAGCTTACAACTATGGCCACTTACTCCGACGGCAGCACGCAAAACATCTCCGCGTCGAGCAGTGGAACGCAGTATCGCACCAGCAATGCGGCAATCGCGGCCATAAGTTCCGAGGGCATCGTAACCGCAGTGAGCAGCGGCACCGTCCTTATTCAAGCGCTCAATGAAGGTGCGCAGGGCATACTGAATATTCAGGTAGTAATAGCTGGCGCCAATAACGGCGGAATTCCGAACACCTGGATACTTACCAATTTCTGTCCCAACTTCTCGGAAGGAACTCCTTGCCCTCAGCTTACTGACGCAGCATTTCCTTCAGAAGATCCGGACCATGACGGCCTCACCAATCTTCAGGAATTCCAACTCGGCACCGATCCCAATAATCCCGATACCGATGGTGATGGCCTGACTGACGGACAGGAAGTTCTGGTTTACCACACCAATCCATTACTCTTCTCGACTGACGGCACTGGCATTCCCGATGGAATCGAAGTGCAGACCGGCACGCTTGGCGGTACGCTCGCGGCCAAGCTGTCGAAATCACTACAGTCGCTCGAAATTAAACCCGCCACGTTCCTGTTGGCGGTAAATTCGCTGAGCCAGCAAGCTTCTCAACAGCTCGACATAATTGGCCATTTGATCGATGGCAAGACCACAATCGATTTGACCTCAACTCAAGACGGTACGAGTTATTCCTCCAGCGATCTCACCATCTGCAACTTCGGCTCTCCAGATGGAAATGTTTTTGCCGGAAACGCAGGCACATGCACGATTACCGTAACCAATAATGGTTTCACTGCGACCGCCACCGGCAACGTAACTGGCTTCAGTCCCACAGCGCTTGGATCACTCGCCATCCCTGGTTTCGCCAACGGAGTGGCAGTGAACGGTAACTACGTTTATGTCGCCGCGGGATCGGCTGGGCTTCAGGTGGTGAACGTCACCAACCGCACCGCGCCGGCGATTGTCGCCTCGCTTGCTCTTGCTGGCAATTCCAATAGCGTGAGAGTAGTTGGTAACTATGCATTCGTGGCGGCGGGGACGGCCGGCCTTGAAGTTATCGATATTACCAACCCGCTTTCACCAGCGCTTCGCGCAACCCTCAAGACTTCCGGCACGGCACTTGATCTAACCATCCAGGGAGACGTCGCGTACGTCGCCAACAGT
>DATIYR010000240.1:0-3002 GCA_035517535.1 Terriglobales bacterium | reverse complement strand
CCGAAACCGATCGAGAGATTACGGAACGAGCCGTGGTCGTCAAGCACAGCGAACGAAGCAAACAAGACCACTCGCCGGAGTGCAGGGAGAAGTGTGTTCAAAAAGAGTTTGACAGGGCCGACATTGTTAGAGATGTACGGTAACGGCGTTAATCAGGGCTTATGCTGATTTCAGTCTACTTTAGTGGTCGAAAGTCAGCTCGATTACGCAGGCGCTCTTGAGAGCTTTGATGCGCACGCGGTCGGCAAACTGCCGGATCATAAAACTTGATAAAAGCGCGATGCCCTGATCGGTGGCCAGGCTTTCCGGCGAAGGGGCTGTTTCCGCAAGCTGAATGGGAACGCCTCCGTATTCCACATCCGCACGGAGCTTGAATTCATCAAACTCGGTGATGACTCGCGCTCGTTCGAGGCCAGGATTGAAGGCCAATGCGCTGTTTACGGCCTCGTTAACCGCCTGTATCGCGCGAACGACGACTTCCCGGCGCATGCCCCACGCGGCGCCGTGTTCTTCCATCACGGAGTTGATTTTCTCCATGGCGTTGCCGGGGACCACTTCAAATCTAATGCGTTTCGCAATTCCCAAGCGGAACAGTAGGCTGAGAGAAACCACTAAGATGGTGGCAAGCGCGGTAGACGAGCCAAACACCGGGCGAAATGCCGAGGGCACATTGCGGTAGAGTTCGGGCGATATATCCACGCTCAAACCAAAGAGGAGTGCAATGCCCACGGCAAAGATGCGCCGGGAGTCCAGCATGCGGGAGGTCAAAAGTTGCATGCCTCCGAGCACGATGAAACATGCCGAATAAATCAGAATGGCCCCAACGACAGGCGCAGGCATAGCCGCCAAAACAGCGGCGAGCTTGGGAAAAAACGCCAGAACAAAAATCATGATTCCTGTGGGAATCGCCAGGCTGCGGCTGGTGGTTCCGGTTGCCAGTGAAAGCCCGATCGAGCTGGAAATGCTGGTCTGAGCCATTCCACCGGCGAGGCCCGAAAAAATCGTCCCCAGGCCGCTGGCGAGCAGCCCGCCACCTGCGGACTTCATGTCCGTGCGCTTCCAATCCGCATCGTTAATTTTCTGGCAAAGCGTAACATCCCCGACCATCTTCAACCCGGCGGTGAGAGAAGCAATCAGAATTGGAGCGAGAATAGAAAAACGGAAACCGATTCCGGAAACGACGCGATGGGGGAGATTGATCCATGGCTCGTTCAACTCATGCACAAGTTGCGACCACGGCATGACGCCCGAAGCAAGCGCCAGAATGTACCCCGCGGACAGACCCAGCAGCATGGGAAGAGCATGCAGCTTTCCTTTATCCCAGACGGTAGCGCCAACCATCACAAAAAGGGTTACTGCTCCGACCAGGAACGCATGCAACTCCGGAACACTTCCGGGCCCGGTATAGCCCACAAATCTCGGGCATCCCAAGCGGATCAACTGGAACCCTGCCATGGCCACCATGAGCCCAGTGACTTCGGGGGGGAACAAAACTTTAGCGCGGTCCAGGACCTGGGACATGAAACTCACCAGAATTCCTGCCACAACGACGGTGCCAAACAGCACCGGATATCCGCCGGCTTGCACCGCCAGGATAGAAGGCGGCAAGAAGATCAAGCTGGTGGTGAGCGGGCAAAAATAGCCGCTGCCAAGGACGCCGCGAGTGGACTGCAAGATGGTGGCGAGGCCGCCCGCAATCATGGAGATGCGAATGATGGATTGGGCCTGGGCCTCGGTTCCCCCGATCGAATTTACGATCACCACGACGTACAGCCATCCCACGGAGAGGAGGAAGACATGTTGGAAGGAAACGCCGAGGCTCACCAACAACGGTGGTGTTTCATCCACGTCGTAAAGGAGATTGGAAGGCCGTTTGCGAACCAAGCCGGCGTCAGCATCATTGCCACGCGGCGAAAAGAGTGGCGAAAACAGTTGGCGGATGGAAGACAAACCAGCGATGCGGAGTCCTTGTGAAGGCATGCTTAGGTCTCAGTGTGGGAAACAGTCAAATGTGGCCAGCGGGATTTCCGTCCGATAACGAAACGGTGACTTCACTGGAGATCGGACTCCTTCACTTTGGCCAACGGAATCTGGGAAAACAATTGCAGATCGATGATCATGTTGAGCCGGCGGTCCAATTGAAAAAACGTTGCGGCCTTTTTTCCCGGGAGGACCTGGTTCACCACCGGCACATACTTCACGCGCAACTCTTGCACCTGTGTATCCACCTCCAGCCAGTGCCGCACATAAATCACGGCATCCTGGTCCGACATCGTGGACCACATCTGCGCGTACTGCTTCAGGAGGGCATACTTCTGGTTGTTCACTTCCTGCAGGTCCTTCACGTAATGGTTGTAGATGGGCCAGAACTTTTGCGCCTCAGCATCGGTGAGGATCATATTCTGCCCAATGATTTGCATTTTCTTGGCGCGCAGATCTTGCCGCAGCAAGGCGATGTCTTGGTCGGTAATCGTGGGGTTGATGACGGGCGGAACGATAACTTGCTGCCCCTGATCTCGCTGCTGCAGCGGTTTCGATCCGGCCCATCCAAATAAGGCGGTGGCCATTACCATGCCGGCAAGGAACGCCCCCGCTAATGCAGCCGATCTCTTCAGTTTGCTCTTCATGCGATTTCTCCTTCGCCTGGACTTCTACATATCCGACCGCCGACGCGGCAATCAGTCCGCACAAGATACCTCATTGAGGCCCGTTCATGACAGTTTTCCTGATGATCGGGAACGCCCGTTAAAATCTGGATTCCAAGAGGGATGCTGTGAGCAGATTTTGAATGTCCGGCGAAGAGATCTTCTGGGGAGCATTTGCGGGTCGTGCAAGCCCACCTCAGAGACGTCAACTCCTGGTAAGTCGGGTGCATTCGACAGGTCGATGCAACACCATGGGATGTAAATCTGCGTCGCAAAGGTGGTGTTGCTATGAGGCGAGGGAGGCTTGGGCTATCTGCGCTGGACAGGCGCGAGATTTGGAGCCGATGGAAAGCTGGG
>DATIYR010000239.1:0-28310 GCA_035517535.1 Terriglobales bacterium | reverse complement strand
GTGCGGGAAAGCCGGTCGACCGCAGCGGTGAGCATCTTGTCGAGATCAGTTTCTGCGCTCAGCTCGCGCCCGAACTCAACGAGGGTGTGGCGGTAATCGTAATTCGTGCGATAGAAGTAGCGATCGATTCGTTCCTGGATCCACTTTCGTACTGGGTCTGCAAGGAAGGCGGTGATGACAATCGCCAACACCAAGCCGGTTGTGCCTGCGCCCGGAATGCGCGTGTGTACTAACTCGCCCACGAGCGCGATCACTGTGAAATACGCGCCTGCAATCGCGACCGCCGCCAGCGTGTATGCCATTCCGCGCTTGAAGATCAGGTCCACATCCATCAGCTTGTAACGGAAAATGGCGTAGCCAAACGTCAAAGGAAGAATGCCCAACGAGACCACGGAGGCCTTAATGGGCTCGAGGCCGAGGGCGGGAAATACATAGGGCACGACATATAGCAGAGTGAATGGCGCAATGGCGAGAACCGTGCCACGCGTGAGCCACTTCAGTTGCTGGCGAACGATGGGTCGTTTGGCTTGACTGTAGCTACGCACCAGGACCGCAGCCGAGGTGACGAAATACACGGCAAGGTAGGCCATCCATAGGCGGTCGATGCGGGACAGTAGAGCGTCACTTGCGCGCGAAAACGCAAACGCCGACGCGTGATAGGCGACCAAAACCAGTCCCGGGACGTAGATGGCTGGAACCAGCCAGCGGTTCTTTCGGACGGTTTCGGACCGATCCGGGAAGGTGAGTACAAAATGCAGCAGCAGAGCTGGCTGGAGCATGTTGGCTGCGACGTTGCCCCAATAAATCGTCCAGTCGAATGAGTTCAGTTTCCCGGTGAAATGGAACGAGCAGAAGACGAACGAAACCAGGCAGAAAATATAAAAGTGGGTTGAACCGGGAGCAGTCCAGCGGCGGAAGAGAACGTAAAGACCAATGCCGAGGTAGATGAGGCCGATGAACCTGAGCCAACCGTTGAACGTTCGCTCCTTCGAAATGAGGATAGGAGTGGCTTCCAGCGGAACGGCTCCGCGTTCCAATGAATAGGTAATTTTCGACCACGCCCCAGAGCTGTACATCAGCCGGGTTACGGTTTGGATGTTCGCGACGCTGTGACCATTAATCGCGGTAAGGCGATCCCCCGCGTCAATGCCGGCTCGGGCTCCGGGGCCGTTTGGTTCAACCCGGGCCGCGACCACCGATCCCGCTCGCTCGACCCAACGAACGCCATCATAGGGAGCGGAGAACTGGCTTTCTTTGCGAAGATTAATCCACGCCAGCGTGACTGCGGCCACGCTGAAGAGGGCCAAAAGTCCGGCGGTGAATCGAATTTGCGAGTCCCGCTCCATCGGCGACAAGGAAGGGCTTATGGTCGGTACACCCCTCCAATTAGAGAGATGCACGTTCGCTGCCAAGCTTCTGCATTGAATAGACGAACTAAGTGCCATGCCGGTAAGCGTTTCCAGAATTATAGAAGCTTTCGGACTTGCGGGTTATGCTTTTTGGAACCAAGTATCCCGTATTTGGTAAGTACCTACAGAGATGCAGTTTAGGACTGTTTCGGGAACTTGGGGCAATCGACGCGTTGGCGTCGCAAGCGGAAGTAAAAGACAATTCAGGAATGTCGAGGAAATCCGCAATTCCGGATATGAGGGAACTGTGAATATCTGTGATTCGAATCTGCCGACCGAGCACCTTTCCTGCGAGGGGTCGCGGGTCGAGTGCCGGCATGCGGGTTCAGGAGAGCCGGTCGTGTTGGTGCACGGACTCTTGGGATATTCGTTCAGCTGGCGATCCGTTATTCCCCTTCTGACTCATGATTGGGAAGTTTTTGCTCCGGATATGCCGGGCGCGGGGTTTTCTGAATGCCGGGCAGACCTGGACTGCCGTCTTGGTTCGGCAGCCCACCGGCTCCTCGCGCTGCTGGACGCGGCAGGTATTCGCTCCTGCCATCTGGTAGGGAGTTCTTACGGGGGCGCGACGGCGGTGTTGGCTGCGGGATTAGCGCCTTCCCGGATTCGCAGCCTGACTCTGGTATCGCCGGCAAATCCATGGTCCCGAATTGGCCGGAAGCGCCTGGCGTTATTGCGCAATCCCGTTATGGCGCACTTCTTTCCCAAAATGGCCAGGTCTGTCCATCCCGTCCACAGGTACTTTGTGCGCCGCATGTGGGGCGATCCTCGACGAATCACGGAGGAGACCCTGGAAGGGTATTCCCGTCCGCTAATTCGAGCGGGAATCTTTGAGCACTCCGTCAAGATCGTTCGCACCTGGAAAGCGGATATGGCACAACTTGAAGCCATGCTGCCAAAGATTGCGAGTATTCCAACGCTTTTGGTTTGGGGAAGTAAAGACCGCGTGGTTGATCCCTCATCGGCCAAGTTTTTGAGCCAGGCCTTACGTGGCGCCAGAATCGAGATTATTGAAGGTGCCGGACACCTACCGTATGAAGAGTGTCCCGAGGAATTCTGCCGAATTCTGCAGGAATTCCTGCATAGCGCTCGTGCTCAGCCCGTCAAAGGTTCTGTACGGGACGTAACCTGACACTCGTCACCCCCGGTGTTAACCTCGAATGGAATCCATGCAGGTCGCAATCAGCCAATCCACATTGCTTAACAAGCTGGCAAACAGCTTTCGCGCGGAAAATTCTGGCGCCTGGATGCGGTTCCTTTTGGCTGCTGTGGGATTGACGATGGCATTTGCAGCTGCCATTTTTTCGACCGCTGCGCGTGACGCCGGAAATGTGATCGCCACGGTTCTCCTGGCCTCTCTAGCGCTACTGATTGCGGTGAGTGTCGGCTTGGGTACTGTGCCTTATTTGGCACGACGGGTGGGCGCGAGGCGGGTCCGTGACGCGCTCGATTTCGAAGTGACGAAGACTGGCGTTTTCTATGCTCTGGTGGTTCTCTTGATTGGAATCGCTGCACTTAATACGGGCAACAACCTTCTGTACATCATCGTTGCGGCCATGCTGGCTGCGATTGCGGTCTCGGGGTTGGCTTCGGCTTTTTGCCTTCGGGGACTCGACCTGGAACTGAAGATTCCCGAACACATCTTCGCGGGCACAGAGGTTGCAGCAACGGTTTGTGTGCGCAATCCACGCCGATGGATTCCGTCCATCTCCGTTTCCGCGGTTCCGATTGAGAAGAAAACGGAGCAGAAGAGCTGGCAATTGGTTAAGACTTCGTTTCCAGTTCCGCCCTGGCGGCCACCGGAGCAGCAGTGGCTGCAACTACCGGACCGTAAGCTGCGGCGAGTCACGGTGGGAACTCCGTCCGGCGTTTTTCATGAGGCGGCGTATTTTCCGATCGTGCCGGCTGGTTGTGGACTCGAAGCCTCGGTGAAATTGAATTTTCGGCGGCGCGGTTGTTATCAGGAACGCTTCAGTCTCTCGACACGATTCCCATTCGCATTTCTGGTCAAGACCAGAAGAGCCGCTCTTTCCAGGGAAGTGCTTGTATATCCGGAGATCACAAGCTCACAAGAGGCGATAGAACTGGTTCCTCTCTTGACAGGAAAATTCGAAACGCACCTGCGGGGCATTGGCTCAGATCTCTACCGAATTCGCGAGTATCTGCCTGAAGATCCGGCCCGCCAGGTGGACTGGAAGGCGACGGCCAAATCCGGCTCTCTAAAAGTAAGGGAGTTCTCCCGTGACGACGAGCGCCGGCTGCGAGTCGTGTTCGATAATCCGGTCCTCGGTGTTCTTCAGGGGCCCCGATACGAGCGGATGGTCTCGCTGACGGCGTCTTTGGTTTGGCGGCTGGCGGAGCAGAATGTCTACATCTCCTTTGTGTCTCAGGAGTACGAATCATTCGGAGATATCTTTGGAGTACTGAGATACCTTGCTACGGCTACCCCTAAGAACGGGCCTTCGATCCTCGAAACCCTTTCGGCATCGACCGATTACAGCGTAGTTTTCACGGTTCACAAACGAGGAACCATTCCCGCCGGAGCATGGGCGAGTTCCTACTTCGTGTTTGTCGAATAAGTCAGCGTTTTGTCCTTTCGCCACAGTTGTATTTAGGTCTATACTTCGCACCGTCCTCAAAGTTTGGCGGCCGAATTCGCTCGTTAGAGGTGGATTATGCGTATTTACGAGCTTGTTCGCGAGCAACAAACCTACCGCGCCGACCTGAATCAAACCGTTTTCGAAGTTGCCCAAGCCATGGTTGCAAGGGGCATTGGAGCCGTTCCTGTACTTGAGAATGGTTTGCTGATCGGAGTGTTTTCGGAACGAGATTTGATGAAGCGGGTAGTAGTGGAAGGCTTGAATCCGCGAAACGTTCGAATTTCGGCAGTTATGACTCGAGATCCGCTCACGGTGTCACCTCAGGAGGAAATCGAGACTTGCCGCGCGCTAATGAAACGACACGGCTTTCGACACCTGCCGGTGTGCGAAGGCACGCAGCTACGCGGGATGGTTTCGTTACGCGATATCTTGCTGCATGATCTCGACGCTAAGGACGAAGAAGTGCGCATGATGCGGGCTTATATTCAGGCGGGAATATAAGGGTTCCGAGAGTTCAACTAGTAACCATGACTTTGGTTACTTCGGTTCGTAGGTAACTGGCAGAAAAGCTGTTAAGGTTCGTATCAGAGTGCGTTGATTCAGGCCGCACTGGATCGAACCACAATGTCCAGCCCCCAATTTCAGCTATTGCTGTGGATTTCGCAGCCGGCGCTGCTGTTGCCGGTGGCGGCGGTGATGTTTCGCCGCAAAATGCACAAAGAATTCCCGTTCTTTTTTGCCTTCACGGTAGCCCAAATCCTGATTTTTATGGTGGAGTTCCCGGTTTATAACCTGGCGGATTCTCATGCCTATTTCGTAACATTCTGGGTAGCGATGGTTCTAAATCTGATTCTCGACTTCAAAATCATCCATGAAATTTTTCTCGATATCTTCCGCCCATATCATGCCCTGAAAGATTTAGGAACTGTGTTATTTAAGTGGGCCGCCCTCATCATGATTCTGGTGTCATTAGTCCTGGTATCGACTACTCCTCTTTGGAACGACCCCATATCGAGTACGGTGCTGCTGATGCAGCGATGCATGCGGGTGGTGCAATGCGGGTTGGTGCTTTTCCTGCTTGCCTTCTGCAGCCATTTAAACGTCTCCTGGCGCAGGCTGAGCTTTGGCGTTGCGCTAGGGTTCGGGATTATCGCTGCGGGAGACCTAATCAGCTACGCGCTCTTTGCGGGTGGGCATATTTCCCCGAGTAACGTTGCGCTAACTACAATGGCGACGTATAACCTCGGCGCGATCGTGTGGCTGGTGTACTCGGTGCTAAACCGCCGCGAACTCGCTATGACCGTATTGATACCGCAACGCTGGGACAACGCGTTAATGGACTTACACGCGCAGACTGAACCTGAGTCGCTGATTCCAATGTTCGAGCACATGGTGGACCGGGCATTCTCCCGCACCCAGGATGGCCACGCCTAATTAGTAGTCCTTGGTGTCTGTCTCCTACTTTTTCCCGTTTTCCGGAATTCCACATTCTTTTGTTAAGACCCTCTTGACTGCACGGGTATAATTCCTGCAACTAGGGTTTCCGCTCCCAGGGAACCCACACGTTAGGAGAAAGCCTATGACACGTGCGGTCAGGACTTTGATCCTGGTGGTAGGCATCGCATGTACATGTCTGGCAGCGGCCGCCCCAATTAGTACGAAAGCGAACGACGGTCCGCCGGCACTGTGCTGGCACTGTCCACCCCAGAGCCGTTAATTTGTGCTGCTAAAGTGGATTTTGTAATGGGCCCAAGACTGAGAATCAGTCCGGCCCTTTTTTCTTTTGTGGGCCGCTGAGAATCTAGCGAAATTCGGGCGTCGCCATGGCGCTCTTTTCAGCCGTTTCCTTTACCAAAAAACCCATTTTCGGATGTGAAGGCTCAAGATCGACACGGACTCCATGCTTGCGAAGTGATTCGGAGGATATGGGGCCAATAGACGCGACCATCGCACGTCCGAGTCCGGATAAAAAGGCATCCCTGAGCCGCATTTCTTCCGCAACCCGTAAGGCATGAACAAACTGTACTGAGGAAGTAAATAACACCACGTCGATTTTTTTCGCTGTAACTTCGTCGATTGCGTTTTTTAACGGACCTAACTCTTCCGGCAGTCCCCAGCGATAAACCTGAATCGTGGTAACTTCGGCGCCGCGCTCGCGCAGTGCCGCACATAACTCAGAGCTCGGTTCACCATGCTCCTGAATCGCGATACGTGCTCGTTCCATCCGCAGTTTCGCTGGATTATCGTCAATCGCTTTCACGACCTCGCGCCAGGTATTAGGTTCCGGAACCGTCAGGGTAATCGGCACACCGAATTCGCGCATTACGGCTGCGGGTTTTGGGCCACGTACAACCACACGAGTTCGGCCAAGGGCATCCAGGAATTCCTGACGCGGGCAGACACCCTCTGCGGCTTTGACCAGTGCTCGAGCACCCACTCCGGTCATGAGAATGATGGCGTCAAAGCCCTGCTTCAGAATTTTCCGGATGGAGTTGAGTTCGTCATCATTTGGCGATTCAATCTCGCGCGTCGAAGGTGCAATGACCGGCACGCCGCCGTAGTTGCGGATGAGTTGCGCGATTTCCTGCGCCCGCCGGCTCTCGAATGAAAGCACGCGACGGCCACTGAATCCTGGCATATTCCAGCTCCGATGATGAAGTGGAGAATATCAGGTTTGAACCAGTGGGCTCGAGACTGAATGCGGATGTTTGGAGATCAGGAGAAGCAATGGGGCTCAGAAACCCTGCCGCCATTACCTAAAAGGTTAACTCTGGCCTTTATGCCCAGCAAAATCCGTGATATAACGCCCTAAGGTCATCGAGCTCCCAGGAGACAGGGATATGAAATTGGCTTATCTGGCCAATGAGGCCTTAGAAATTGAGGACCTCGAAAAAGGAGGGCTTGTGTCCGAAGCACGGACAGGAAAGAGATTTCCGCTCGAACTGCCGATTAAGATCCACGGCGAAAAGCAAGGGAGCGTTACCGGGAACATGAGCGCCGCCGGTGTTTACATCCGCGGCAATCCCGCACTGGAAATAGGATCAAACGTAGAATTCGAGATCGCCCTGCCGCCGGAACTGACCGGCGCAACTGAAAACGTGGTCGTGCAGTGCAAAGGACGCGTAGTCAGGAAAGATGCAGGCGCGAGCGGCGAAGGCCAAGGCGTGGCGTGCGTGATCGATACGTACGACTTTGTTCGGCAGCCGTAATCACGAGGTGCTAAGGCAATGCTGAAACTCATTCTGGCGGATAATCAGGCCATTTTTCGCGCGGGCATCGCCAAGGTGCTGGCGGTCGAGGACGAAATGCGCATCGTCGCGCAGGCGCAGACCTCTGAGCAGATGTTCATGGCGCTCGATAAATTTCGCGCCGCGGTTCTCGTTGTCGCCGGTGGTTTTCACAACGACTTCAACGCCGTGGTGCAGGCTGCCAACAAGGTTCGCACGCGCGTAGTCGTGCTCGGCGACACGGGCGAGAGCGCGCAGAAGTATATGGGGGCGGGGGCGCACGGTGTTGTGTATCGCAACGTGACGAGTTCGGCATTAGTCGATTGCGTCCGCAAAGTGGCGCGCGGAGAAACCTGGATTCAGGATATTGCTGTTCCGAGCGAGCTGACCGAAAACGATATGGTCGGGTTGCGCGTCCGCGACCGCTTGACCGCAAAAGAACTGCGTATCGTGGCTTTGATTGTTCAGGGCTACAAGAACAAAGAAATCGCTTCGCAGCTTGGCACGACCGAGCAGGTCATCAAGAATTATCTTCGCAATGTGTACGACAAGATCGGCGTATCAGATCGCCTTGAGTTGGCTTTGTTCACGATCCACCATAGGATTCTGAACGAGGCCGCAGCCGCGACCGCTGCCGCCCATCAGCAGCCGCAACCAGGCCCGGCGGGAGTTGCGTCATAGAATTGAATCCTTTCAGAATTTGTAATTCGGAAATTTGGTAATCGGGTAATTTGAAATTCTCCATCCCGCGAGCAGTTGAAATTACTCAATTACAAAATTACTCAATTCCCTCGAATTACTTCCGTACCGCATTTCCACTTCATATCCGCGATAGATTTTTTCAATTGGACTCCGCTGCTCTCGTTTGACAGACTGATTATGTCTTCCAGAAAGCTGTGTGGTAGGGAAGACGAACTCCGCAGTTCGACCGCAGCCCAGGGTTGGGCAATTAGTTCCATCCGGACCTCGTAGTCAATCCCGACAACTGAAGACCTTTGGCGTAAGCGCAATCTTTGCGCAGGCGCCGCCGTGTTTTCCAGCTCAACAGGAGAAGATATGAAACCGAATGGGAAGCATTTCGCAGTTCGCACTGTGTTCCTCGCACTGTCGATGGTCACTCTGTTTTCACGTATTGGAAGTGCCGAGATGATGCGGGGAAGGTTCAAAGTCACGGCCGAGACGCACTGGGGGAAGTTGCTGCTCTTACCTGGTGAGTACGAATTTACCCTTAACGATGACAATCCCTCCGGCACACTATTGACGGTCCGCTCTGAAGAGTCCGAATGGAGCGGCATGATATTGGCTGAAGCCGTTTCTGCAGCTAAGCTCAGTGACGGCACCAAGCTGATACTCGCCAGATCCGAGAGCGGACTGTATGTAGAAGCTCTTTGCCTGGGCAATGTTGGAACTACTTACATTTACGCCACGCCTAAATCCGGTAAGTTCACTCGGTTGACGAAGGTTCAGCCGGCGAGCGCTACCCTGGCGTCTGTTTCAGCCAGTCAGCATTAAACAAGTAAGTAAAAGGCGCGGAGTCCTGTACTCCGCGCTGTTTTTGGCGGTCCTGCCAGCTAGTGGGAGAGCACTGGGACCTGCTCGCGGTATATTCATGGGGCGTGAAAATCTCCATCGCCCTGATCACTCTTAACGAAGAAGCAAATCTCCCGCGCACTCTCGAAAGCCTGGTGCCGCTGGTGCGCGACGGACAAGGCGAAATCATCGTTGTAGATTCTGGGTCCACCGACCGTACCCTCGAAATTGCGGGTTCATTCGGTGCGAAGGTCTTTAACGAACCATGGAAAGGATTTGCCGCGCAAAAAAATTCGGCGATGGAAAAGGCATCTGGCGATTGGGTGCTGCAGTTGGATGGGGATGAGGCGATCGAACCGGAACTCTCTGCCGAGATAAATCGAGCCGCGGATTCCGCGGGAAATTTGATCGGTTATTTCATCCCTCGAAAAAACTTTTTTCTTGGTCGCTGGATTAAACACGGGGGTTTTTACCCAGATCCGAAACTGCGACTGATTCGTCGCGGTGCGGGAAAGTTCGAAGAATACGGTGCCCACCCTACGATCAAAGTCAACGGCCCAACCGGCCGTCTAAGGCACGCTCTCATTCACAACGCCTATCCAACCCTGCGTGGATACATCGATCACATGAACAGTTATTCGTCGTCGGGGGCAGTGGTTGCAGTCGAGAGGGGATATCACGGATTCAGTGTTTTGAACATCTTGGTACGTCCAGCGCTAACATTTATTTACAACTATTTTTTCAGACTCGGATTTCTCGATGGTCGAGAAGGGCTCTTGCTGCACCTCTACCATGCGGTATACGTCTCGTGGAAGTATGCAAAGGCGTGGGAACTGGCACGAAAGTCACAACCTCAGTGATGCTCCGTGCAACCCTGTGTTCTCTGTGGTTGCTTTTTAAAAACCTTCACCACAGTGGGCACCGAGTTTCACGGAGAACGGCCACAGAGAGCGGCGTTTTCAAACCGACCAAGCGGTCGCCAGTTCGGCTTGCTCGTGTTCTGACTCTCTCCTATGATCGATTCGTAGGCAACGGACGCGCCATGGCGAACAAAGATCGCTCGCAAAAGGCGAGCTCGGTAGGCGAATCCCCAATATCCGACGTAAGCGAAAAGCGAACTCCTTGCGAGTCGGAGAGGCGCTGGGCCGAGAAGACACTTCTTCCGGCGCTCGACAAATCTCCAGAGAAGCCTATTGGCGCGCCCACCGGGATCAACCTCGACGAGCAAGGTCGCGCGCGTTTCACCACCGTATCGGGGATGCCAGTTCGGCGGCTCTACACGCAAGCCGATCTTCCGGAAGATTGGGATTACGAAGAATATCTCGGCTACCCCGGCCAGCCGCCATTTACGCGCGGCATTCACGCGACCGGATACCGCGGCAAGCTTTTCACCATGCGCCAATTCTCCGGGTTTGCCTCTCCCGAAGAAACCAATCGCCGCTACAAATACCTGCTCGAACATGGCGGAAGCGGACTTTCTGTCGCATTCGATTTGCCGACCTTGATGGGCTACGACTCCGATCATCCGGCCAGCGAAGGCGAAGTCGGCAAATGCGGCGTGGCCATCGATTCGCTCGAAGACATGGAAATTCTCTTCAACGGGATTGATCTCGAGAAGACAACAGTTTCGATGACGATTAATTCGCCGGCGTCAGTTTTGTGGGCGATGTATCTGGTGGTTGCTGAAAAGCAAGGCGCCGATTGGATGAAAATTTCCGGCACGATTCAGAACGACATTCTAAAGGAATACATTGCGCAGAAGGAGTACATCTATCCGCCGGCGCCTTCGATGCGGCTGGTGATCGATACCTTTGAGTTCGGTTCGAAATTCACCCCGCGTTTCAACACAATTTCTATCAGCGGATATCACATCCGCGAGGCGGGCTCGACTGCCCTGCAGGAACTGGCATTCACGCTTTATGACGGCGTGGAATATGTCGAGTGGGCGCGCCATCGCGGGCTCGATGTGGATGAATTCGGTCCGCGCCTGAGTTTCTTTTTTAACGCGCATAACGATTTCTTCGAGGAGATCTCGAAATATCGGGCAGCCCGCAAAATCTGGTATCGAGTGATGAAAGATCGCTTCGGCGCCAAGAACCAGCGCACCTGGCTGATGCGGTTCCACACGCAGACCGCCGGAGTTTCACTTCCGGCGCAGCAGCCGATGAATAATATTGCGCGGGTAGCGATTCAGGCGTTGGCAGCGGTGCTCGGCGGAACGCAATCGCTGCACACTGATGCCTACGATGAAGCACTGGCTTTGCCCACTGAAGAAGCCGCGCGAATCGCACTGCGCACGCAGCAGATCATCGCCTACGAATCAGGCGTTACGCAGACAGTTGATCCGCTCGGGGGATCGTATTTCCTTGAAAACCTCACGCTAAAGATGGAAGAAGGCGCATTCGACTACTTCGGGAAACTTGATGCGATGGGGGGCATGGTGAAGGCGATCGAGCGCGGATATCCGCAGAAGGAGATCGCAGAATCCGCATATCAGTATCAGCGGGCGGCCGAGGCGAAGGAGAAGATCATCGTCGGGGTGAACGAGTTCACAATCGAAGAAGAACCGCCGAAGACGTTGTACATCGACGAAACGGTGGCGCAACATCAGACGGCTAAACTGAAAGGGCTGCGTGCGCGCCGGTCGAATGAAGAAGTTGTGCGGCGAATCGATGCCCTCAAGAAGGCCGCGGCGCAGGAGGTCCACCCCGAGTCCAGCGGGAACGTTTCCCGTGCCAATACGATGCCGTACATTATCGATGCGGTGCGCGCGTATGCGACGGTGGGTGAGATCTGCGACGCGCTGCGCCAGGTGTATGGGACGTATACGGAAGTGAGCGTTACGTGAGCGAATCAAATGCTCTCCAGCACAAGTAATTTTGATCGACAGAACGAGAGTTGGCCGGCGCTGGCATTCGACGAATGGAAGGAGACCTGCGCCACATTGCACATGTGGACGCAAATTGTCGGCAAGGTGCGGCTTGCGCTTACTCCGCTTATTAATCACTGGTGGAATGTTCCTCTGTACGTGAGCGCGCGCGGCCTGACCACCTCGCCGATTCCCTATCAGGATCGACCGTTCGAAATGTGGTTCGACTTTTTGGACCATCAGCTCGTTCTTCAGCTGAGTGACGGCACACGCAGGACAATTCCGCTCAGGGCTCGCTCCGTCGCGGGCTTTTACCAGGATGTAGTGAGTATGCTGCAAGCGGCCGGGATCGAGGTAAAAATCTGGCGCATGCCGGTCGAGGTTCCTGACCCGATCCCGTTCGATGAAGATCGAGTGCATGCATCCTATGATCCTGTGGCCGCCCAGAGGTTCTGGCGAATCTTGTTGAGTGTAGAAAGCGTATTTGGAGAATTCAGGTCGAGGTTCATTGGGAAGTGCAGTCCCATTCACTTTTTTTGGGGCAGCTTTGATCTGGCGGTGACGCGGTTTTCAGGACGTCGGGCTCCCGAACGGCTTGGGGCGGATGCAATTACAAAAGAAGCTTACTCTCACGAAGTAAGCAGTGTTGGGTTCTGGCCCGGTTCAGGAAATATGCCGGCTGCCGGGTTCTATTCCTACACAGCACCGGAGCCGGAAGGATTTCGGAATTGGCATGTACGGCCTGCCGCAGCTCATTACGATCAGCAACTAGGCGAGTTCATTTTGACGTATGACGATGTGCGGAACGCAGCGGCACCCGCAGCCACATTGCTTGATTTTTGCCAGAGCACATACGAGGCAGGAGCAACGCTGGGCAAGTGGAACCGTGATGAGCTTGAAAGAGCGGCGGTGACGACCTCGTACAAATCTGCTTGACCGTTTAGATTTGGGCCTCAGTTCCGCGTCTGGCCGGTCCCAATCACCTGATACTTCGTCGAGGTCAACTCCCGCAAGGCAAATGGTCCTCGGCAGTGCAGTTTTTGCGTGCTGATGCCCATCTCAGCGCCGAAGCCGAACTCTCCGCCATCGGTGAACCGCGTCGAAGCATTCCAATACACCGCCGCCGAATCGACAAGCCGTAGAAAGTTATCGGCATTTGCTTGATTAGCGGTGACGATGGTCTCCGAATGCTTGGTCGAATAGCGGTTGATGTGCTCGATGGCTTGATGCACGTTTGCAACGACTGCGATGGCCATGCACAGCCGCAGATACTCTTCGCCCCAGTCGTTTTCTTTGGCAGGGATAACTTCCTGCGTAAGGCGGCACGTCTCAGCATCGCCGCGAACTTCGACGCCGGCATCGGCCAGCTTACGGACGATTTGCGGAATGAAGTCAGAGGCGATTCGCGAGTCCACCAGCAGTTTCTCTGCGGCATTGCAGACTGAAGGGCGTTGAGTTTTTGCATTCAGAATGATGCGACTCGCCATTTCAAAATCGGCGGACTCATCCACGAAAATATGGCAGTTTCCTGCGCCGGTTTCGATGACGGGAACTAGAGAGTTCTCCATGACGTGGGTGATCAGTCCGGGACCGCCACGCGGAATGACGACGTCAACCAGGCCTCGAGCGCTGATCAACTCCTGCACGCTGTCGCGACTGCTGGAGTCGAGCAGTTCGATTGCACCGGCGGGAACGCCGGAGACGCCTGCCATGATTTCCACAAGAATTTGATTGCTGCGCGCAGCCTCTTTGCCTCCGCGGAGCACGACAGCATTTCCCGTTTTCAGGCAAAGCACGGCTGCATCCACCGTTACATTGGGACGCGATTCGTAAACAATTCCGATGACTCCAAGCGGCACGCGCACTTTGCGAATAATGAGCCCATTGGGGCGAATCCATTCTTCCAAAATTTCGTTGATCGGGTCAGGCAATTCGGCGACGTCGTGAACTGCACTGGCCATCACTGATATCCGCTCAGGCGTCAGCAGCAGGCGGTCGTGCATGGCACCGGAGAGATTTGAAGATCGAATATCTTCTTCATTTGCGCGCAGGATTTCTGCCCTGCGGCCGTCAACGCTGGCGGCGATCCGCAGGAGCAAATCATTCTTCTGCGCAGTCGAGAGCTGTGCCAATAACCGAGAAGCTTTTTGCGCGCGCGCCAGTTTTTCGCGAGTGGACATTGCGACTGCTGCGCTGCCCGCCATATCAGGCCTTGACCTCTCTGGGTGGGAAAAATGTCCCCGTCTTGCGGGCGATGGCTTTTGAAATTGCCTCCGGATCACGCCCGTTAACGATCGCGACGTTCACGCCCGCTTCGCTGGCCATTTTTGCGGCCCGCAGCTTGGAGCGCATGCCTCCGCGCCCGAGCTTACCATGACCATTGCAAAGCTCTTCCATTTCCGGCGTGAGCGTGCGAATCGTTCGCACCAGGCGAGGCTGTTTGCCGTTCGGAAGGTAGAAGCCTTCCACATCGGTCAGCAGCAAGAGCCAGTCTGCTTCAACGGCGGCTGCTAAGAGTGCGCTGAGTTCGTCGTTGTCGCCGAAAGCGCCTTCGAGTTCGCGTACGGAGACGCTGTCATTTTCGTTTACGATTGGGACCACGCCGAGCCGAAGTAACTGATTCAGCGCGTTCTGCAAATTCTGGTAACGCGCAGTGTTGGTGAAGTCATCACTTGAGAGCAGTAATTGCGCCACAACTTTCTTACCAAAAAACAATTGCTCATACGTGTGCATGAGCGCGCTTTGGCCAACTGCCGCGCAGGCCTGCATGAGCGGAACATTCGAAGGTTTGTCGCCGAGGCCCAGGCGCGCCATACCTGAAGCAATCGCGCCCGAGCTCACGATCAGAAATTCATGTTCGGGCAGATCGAGCTGATCGACGAGCGAGCGCAGCTGTTTCGTGTCAATGCGCCCGCCGGGCGCGATCAGGCTGGTGCCGATTTTTATTACAAGACGCACGGTCGATCTACATACTTTACAAGATTCCCAGCTCTTGACGCGGCCATGAATGGCCGCTCTTCCGCGCTACCATTGAGAGACGCCATTTCACGATTGAACAGGGGATGTAAGCCTGGCGGGGAATGCTTTTCGACTTTGCCTCCACACGCTCACTTCTGCGAAACTGTTCGCTTGACTAACTCGGCTCCCAATTTCGAATACGTTCCGCGCATTGAGGCGATTGCACGCGAGGCGGGCGCGCTGCTCATGCAGCACTTCGACCAGCACATCAAAGTCGAGTACAAGGGCGACGCCGACTTGGTCACGATCGCGGACCGCAAATCCGAGGCGCTAATTCGCGATCGCATCAGCACTCAGTTCCCCGGTCATGACATTCTGGGTGAAGAGGGCGGCCTGGCCGACACAGGCAGCGATTTCCGCTGGTACGTGGATCCCCTAGACGGGACGACAAACTTCGCGCATGGGTTCCCCGTGTTCTGTGTCTCGATGGCCCTGCAGCACAAGGGCCAAATGATCGCGGGAGTTTGCTTCGATCCCACTCGCGATGAACTGTTCGCGGCCGAGCGCGGCAAAGGCGCGTTTTTAAATGAGAAGCCAATTCAGGTTTCGACTGTCTCAAAGCTTTCTGAGGCGCTGGTGAGCACCGGATTTCCCAGCCACAAACGCCACAAGAATCCGAATATCTACTTCTATCACCAGATCACCTTGCGCACCCATGGCGTGCGGCGGGCAGGTTCGGCGGCGCTTGATCTGTGCTCGGTTGCATGCGGCAGGTTTGATGGCTTCTGGGAATTCAATCTCAATCCGTGGGACACCGCGGCGGGAGTGCTGATCGTCGAAGAAGCCGGCGGGCGCGTTTCCGATTTTCACGGTGGCCCATTTCAACTGAATAGCCGGGAGACGCTGGCCTCGAATGGCTTGATCCATGACGCGCTGCTGCACGAGTTTCAGCAGATTTTCTCGGGACGCGGGCTCGAGCCGTTGCCTGATCCGCGGGAATACGCGAAGCAACCCTAAGATTGCCTCCCGTCTCCAACAACTCTGAATGCTGCTCTGCTTCGGGCGTAAAATATTTTTGTTGCTTTTTTGAGCGCGAGGCGGACCTGTCATGGATGCCCTGCTGAACCGGCAAATCGCAAAGCGCCCCGAAACGGTTCGTCTCGAGGGGCGAATCTTTTTTCTCACTGAAGACCCTGAACTGATAAAACGCCAGCTTGCGGGCGAAGACCTTAAGTGGGATTCGAAAAATCCGCAAAACAATCCCAAGCTTCGCGATGACATTTCGACCGACGAGATAACGCCTGCTCATATCTGTTTCTTTTTCGACGAAACTCTGGGTGAATTTCCCTATACAGGACTGAAGTGCGGCAATGAAGTGCCGATTCAACGAGGCGACGTCAAGAAAGGCGGCTTCGTTGCGGCGGTGAGCGGTAAACGGCGCGGCAAAGGATCCAGCCGCGAGCAGTCGCCTTATGCCGAGCTTTGCGCCGGCATCAAGCTGGTGATCGCCGAAAATATAGAGCGCATTTACAAGCAGAATTGCCAGAACCTCGGCGTGCTCACGTCGACGGATTTTTCGCTGATCGACAAGATCCGCTCCGGGCAGGAGATTCCACTCGCAGAATTCACCAAAGGTGAAGACGAGATCACGCGGCAGATCATTGAGTATGGCGGTCTCTTCCAATTCAATGTCGCGCGCTTGCAGCAGAAAGTTTTTCTTGCCCCGATTGAGACTAAGCCGCGGCCGATGACGTTGGCCGAGAAAATTTTTGCGAAGCACATGAGTTCGCCCTCTGAACAGGTGGGCACTCGCGCGGTGAAACCTGGCGATTCTGGATTTGCCCGCACGGATCTGCGCTTCAGCCACGAGTACGTCACTCCCATGGCGGCGATCTTTTTCGATCAGTTGGTCGGACGGGATGCTCCGGTGAATGATCCCAGTTCGGTCGTGTTCTTCCGCGATCACCTGACTTTTCTCGATGAAGTTCTTTCAGAACAAAAGCGCAAGATGGGTTTGCTCGATCTCGCGACCCAGCTGAAATTGAAGCAGGGCGAATTTGCCAAGCGTAAGGGGATTCGCTTGCATGGAGAACTGACGGATCGTAAAGGTGCGGAGGGAATCTGCCACTCGGTAGTACTCGAAAGCTATGCATTACCCGGTCAGCTGATTGTTGGTTCCGATTCGCATACGCCGCACTCTGGAGCGATCGGCTGTGTTGCCTTCGGAATTGGCACGACTGACGTTTTCAACTCCTGGATCACCAAGGATGTTCGGGTTCGCGTGCCGGAATCAGTAAAGGTAGTGATTCGCGGTAAAAAACATTCGAATGTGACCGCGAAGGATTTCATTCTGAAGATCCTTAGCCTGGATTACGTGCGCAGCGGTAAAGCACTGGCGAAGGTGATTGAATACTCGGGTGAGGCGATTGAAGAACTCAGTGTCGATGAGCGCGCCACCATGACCAATATGGCGGCGGAGATCGGCGGGTTCACTGGAATTGTCGCTCCCGACAGAAAAGCTGTCGAATTTCTCATGGAGCGACGCGGTATGAGCCGTTCCGAGGCGGAACGCCTGATCGACGGCTTGCGAAGCGATCCCGGTGCCCAATACGCGAACGTGATTGAACTCGATGCGTTCGAGATCACGCCGATGATCGCGACCCCGGGCGATCCCGGAAACGGCAAGTACATTCGCGAGCTGAACACACCGATTCCCGTAGAACTCGCCTACGGTGGCACCTGCACGGCCGGCAAAAACGAAGATATGGATATGTATGCCCGGGTATTATCGGATGCTTTGCAGCATGGAAAGCGCGTGGCCGATTCCGTGCAGTTCTATATTCAGTTTGGTTCACAGGAGACTCGCGACTACTGCATCCGGAAAGGTTACCTCGGCATTTTTAAGAAGGCTGGCGCGCACGTAATTGAGCCGAGCTGTGGCGCCTGCATTAATGCCGGACCAGGAGTTTCGACGCGCACCGATCAGGTCGTAATCAGCGCACAGAATCGAAACTTCCCCGGCCGCAGCGGTCCGGGGCAGATGTACCTGGCAAGCCCGCTCACGGTTGCAGCCAGCGCGGTTGCCGGTTATATCGTCGAATATGAGCCCAGCGAAGAGCTGGTCAGTGCATAAGAGTTGCGGAGTTTGAGGTCGCAAATTGCGACCTCAAAAATTTTTCCGGACGGTCTGGATGCTGCTCTGTACAGCCGGGCAAGCGTCAGCTAATAGCGCGAATTGCGGTGGGGGATGCTGGAGGCAGATCGAACCCGATCCGGCGTCCGGAGCGCGCCGGCGGCGCCATCAGCCTGCGAATTGCCTCTACGAGTTGCTGGATATCGACGTCATGATTTTCGAGGCGCCGTTCGATCTGCGACAGTTTAGAAAGGATCTCCTGGTTTGCAGCAAGAGCTTCACGCATTCGCACGAAGGCCCTCACAACAAAAATACTCATCTTAGTGGCACGCTCGGAATTCAATACGGTTGCAGCCATAATGGCGCCGTGTTCGGTGAAAGTGAACGGACGATAGCGTCGTCCGCCGCGGCCGCTGTTTGAGGTCGCATTTTGCGACCTCAAAAATTCCAGCTCGGAACGAGTAAGGCGAAGCATGAAGTCTGCGGGAAAGCGCCTTCCATTTCGCTTTATCTGTTCATTCAGGCGCTTGACTGTGACGCCATAGAGCTCGGCCAAATGAGAATCAAGAATAACTCTTTGGCCACGCAGCACCAGAATCCGCGAGTCCACGCGTTTGACTAAGGCTGTCACTTTCTTGACCCCATCAATGGACAATAGGTTCATACATAATTTCCTCAGCCGCAAGTTCGTCGATCACATATCGCTTGTGACATCCATCACATTCCTCCATAAACGTGGTGCTGTAGGCTGAACCGGGTTCGCCCGTCTCGGGAATTTTTTCGATGCTTTACAAAACTCTCAGCGCCGCGGTCTATGGTATCGATGCCAGCATCATCGAAGTGGAAGTGGACGTCTCAGGCATCAAGTGTGACGAAGACCACTTTCATACCGTGGGCCTGCCGGATGCTGCCGTACGCGAAAGCCGCGATCGGGTCCGAGCTGCGCTGAAAAATTGCGGATACGACATTCCGCTGACCCATATCACGATCAATCTCGCCCCCGCAGACATCAAGAAGGAAGGCTCGGGCTTCGACCTCCCTATGGCATTGGGCATATTGGGCGCTTACGGCGGGCTTAACAAGAAGGACGTCCCGGACTGCCTGTTCGTCGGCGAGTTGTCGCTCGATGGTGGCATTCGCAGCGTGCGCGGCGCGCTGCCGATTGCTATCGAGGCCCGGGGGCGCAAAATTTCTCGCTTGGTCGTTCCTGAGCTCAATGCCAGAGAGGCGGCGATGGTGAACGGGGTTTCGGTGTATCCGGTTAAGTCGCTGATTGACGTCATTCACTTTGTGAATAGCGGTAATGGAATCGTGCCGCTGACCGTCAATCGCGATGCGCTGTTGAGCGAATCGCAGCAATTTCCAATCGACTTCAAAGACGTGCGCGGACAGCAGACTGCCAAGCGTGCGCTAGAAGTGGCATGTGCGGGCGGCCACAACATCCTGATGATCGGCCCGCCTGGATCAGGCAAAACCATGCTCGCCAAGCGGATTCCGACAATCCTGCCTCCGTTCACTTTCGAAGAGGCGCTCGAGACTACCAAAATTCACAGCGTCGCGGGGGTGCTTGACCACGGTGCGGGACTTGTTGGATTGCGCCCTTTCCGTTCGCCGCACCACACGATTTCCGACGCGGGGTTGATTGGCGGAGGGGTGGTGCCGCGACCAGGCGAGGTTTCGCTGTCCCACAATGGTGTGCTTTTTCTCGATGAACTGCCGGAATTTCCGCGAAATGTGCTCGAGGTCATGCGGCAGCCACTCGAGGATGGCACGGTCTGCATCGCTCGGGCTTCGATGTCGCTGACTTTTCCCGCACGGTTCATGTTGGCTGCAGCCATGAACCCCTGTCCCTGCGGTTTTTTCAACGACCGTTCGCGCGAGTGCCATTGCACGCAGGCGATGATCCAGCGTTATATGCAGAAGATCTCCGGTCCGCTGATGGACCGGATTGATATTCATATCGATGTGCCGGCGGTTAACTACAAAGAAATGCGCGCTGGGATCGAGCCGGAAGCATCGGCGCAGATTCGCGCACGGGTTGAGCGGGCTCGGGAGACTCAGCTGAAGAGGTTTGGAGCATCGGCTGCTTTCGGGCAAAGTGCCACCGGTCTGCTCAGGGATTCGGACAAGAGTTTCCGACCCACAAGGGCAGTCTATTCGAATGCTCAAATGACGCCTCGGCATATCCGCACGTTTTGCGAGCTATCTGCGGACTGTGAGCGCCTGCTGGAGCGGGCCATGACGCAGCAGGGACTCACAGCCCGGGCGCATGATCGGATTCTGAAAGTGGCCCGCACCGTGGCCGATCTTGAGGGGTCGCAAGCTATTGAACCTAAACATATTGCTGAGGCGATTCAGTACCGCAGTCTGGATCGGTCTTTCTGGGCATAAATGGGGTGCTTTCCAGGCGAGCCTCAGTTTCCGACTTCCCATTGCAGTCCGAAGTGTCCTAGTTATTAACAAGCCCATTTACAAAAATCCTTGACGCGCCGCACCCTAGGCTGTAGGTTAGGGTGTTCCGAAGGTCTTGGGCCAGATTCCTGATGAACCTCCGCTCGAAAGGCTCTGGTCGATGTAACCGAGAAACTTTCGGCCACTTCGGAGCATCTATACAAAGTAGCCAGAGCTTTTTCCTGTAGAACTCATCTGTTTTCAGTATCTTACAGTTTTTCTGGTAGGTAGGCGTTCGCCAGATTTTCGGCAACGAAGCTACGCGTACGCTAATCAAATCCTGGAGAGAAAGGACAACCCCCATGCGCTCTGATCGCGTTTTTGACGCTTTACATACTTTGCGGAACCGTTATATGCTTTGCCAGCTTGCCTCGAAGGCCACGCGCAAGTTTCATAAGCCTAATACCAGAATCCAGGAAACCATGAACGAAGTTCTGGATCGGATTGCAAGCTCTGAAAAGCAAACGGTTCTGTCGGAACCGGAGCATTTTGTAGAGGCACAACGGCGGGCTGCTTAAAGAAGCAGCCCCAACCCTCCTGCCTGAAATATCCTGAATCTCCCTGAAAATACCTTCCTTATTTCTATCTCCTCGCAGGTGAGCTAATGACCATTGCAGAACTCAAAGAAAAAAACATAACCGAACTAACCAAGATCGCCCGCACGCTCGATCTTCCGGGCGCCAGCGGAATGCGCAAACAGGACCTGATTTTCAAAATCCTGCAGGCGCAAAGTGAAAAAGAAGGCCACATTTTTGCCGAAGGCGTGCTTGAAATATTGCCTGATGGCTATGGCTTTCTGCGTTCTCCCGACTACAACTACCTGCCGGGCCCGGACGACATTTACGTTTCGCCATCGCAGATTCGCAAATTTGACCTGAAAACTGGAGACACCATCAGCGGTCAGGTGCGTCCGCCGCACGAAGGCGAAAAATATTTCGCTCTGGTTAAGATTGAAGCCGTCAACTTCGAATCGCCGGAAGAAGCGCGCAACAAGATTCTCTTCGATAACCTGACGCCGCTGTATCCGCAAGAGCGGCTCAAGCTTGAAACCGTGCGCGAGAACATTAGTGCACGCGTGATGGATTTGTTGACGCCGCTCGGCAAAGGCCAGCGCGGATTGATCGTTTCGCCCCCGCGCGCCGGCAAAACGATGTTGCTGCAAAACGTGGCGAACTCGATCACAACAAATCATCCAGAAGTTGTGCTCATCGTTCTTCTCATCGACGAACGTCCGGAAGAAGTCACCGATATGCAGAGATCGGTGAAAGGCGAGGTAATTTCTTCGACCTTCGACGAACCGGCAGCGCGGCACGTACAAGTTGCGGAAATGGTGATTGAGAAGGCGAAGCGCCTGGTTGAGCACAAGCGCGATGTCGTGATTCTGCTCGACTCAATTACGCGACTCGCGCGTGCTTACAATACGATTGTTCCGCCATCGGGCAAAGTGCTCTCCGGCGGCGTGGATTCGAACGCATTACAGCGGCCGAAGCGCTTCTTTGGTTCGGCGCGAAACATTGAAGAAGGCGGATCGCTGACCATCATCGCAACTGCGCTGATCGACACCGGATCGCGTATGGATGACGTGATCTTTGAAGAATTCAAAGGTACCGGCAACTGCGAAATCATTCTCGACCGCAAACTGGTCGATAAGCGCACCTTCCCGGCCATTGACATCCAGCGTTCTGGAACACGAAAAGAAGAACTTCTGATTCCAAAAGATGACCTGGCCCGCATCTGGGTCCTTCGAAAAGTGCTGAACCCGCTCTCACCGGTTGAAGCGATGGAGCTCTTAATCGAACGCCTCGCCAAAGCTCAGACGAACAGCGAGTTCCTGGCGAAGATGAGCCAGTTATAAAGCAGCTTTCAGCCATCAGCTGTCAGGAAAATCGTTGGGCTTGCGATGCGCGCTTGCTTCCCCTGAGTGTCGAAAGCACTTGCCTCGGGTCATTTGGCTTTACAACGCTTTACCAAGCTTAACGACTCTTTACGCGAATTCAGCAACTCTGGTAAGAGAAAATGGCATCACTTGCCCCAGTAGCCCAAAAATTATCCAAGGAGCACTACGTGATACGTTTCTTGAAGGTCCTGAGCGTTGGTCTGCTTGCCCTCGCGATTGCTCTCCTCAGCGCCGGATGTGGATCCGGCAGCACACAAGTCCGCTTAATGAACGCGATGAATGGAGAATCGAGCGTCAACATGCTCATTGCCAACAGCGCGGTCGCGAGTGGGGTGGTGTACGGTACAGCTTCTTCCTACGCCAAGGCCAGTTCGGGCTCACAAACGGTGCAAATCCAATCGGGCGGGGTCACGCTGCTGAATTCTTCGCTTAGTTTTAGCGGCGGAAACAATAACACCGTCCTGGCGACCGACTCCGGCGCGACGGTTTTTACCGACGATAGAAGCACTCCTCCTACCAACGACATAGAAATTCGTGTAATCAATGCGTCCAATTCACTGGGCCCTGCTGATGTGTACGTGGTGCCGTCCAATACCACCGACATTTCGACAATACCACCCACCGCTACTCTGGCTTTCCAAGCCGCTTCAAACTATATACAACTCGCGGCCGGCAGCTATGAAGTGTTGTTGACGCAGAGTACCTCGAAGAACGTGATCATCGACAGCAACCCGCTTTCGTTGAGCGCCGGCCAGGTCCGTACAGTTGTCTCATTGGATGGAAACGGAGTCTTCAGTACGGCCGTGCTCTCTGATTTGAACTGAGGGCTGCATCTGCAGCCTCGACTCGCGTTCCAGTTGCGACAGCGGTGAGATTCCGATACTTTTCGCCGCCACCAACATCGCATCATCCTGGCCCAGCGGCTCACCGTTGGTTCTCCGATCTCCGCACTTGGCGGGCTCTTCAGCTATATTCAATTGCGAATGGATTGGCACAGCGAAGCGAGCAGACTCTACGCAATTCTTGATTCTTCGTGCTTCCCGGATGCGCTGCATTTGTTCCAGGCCGCCGATGAGCTCGTTCGTGCTGGCGTGCTGATCGTTCAATACCGAAATAAAAACGGCATCGCGAGAGAAATGCTGGCGCATGCGCGAGAATTACAGGCACGCACCGGATCGCCAGCAAAGTTAATCATGAACGACCGAGCGGACCTTTGCCTTGCGGCGGAGTTCGACGGCGTTCACGTTGGTCAGGATGATCTCTCTCCCGAAAGCGCACGGAAAGTCGTTGGGCCGAAGAGGTTGCTAGGAGTTTCTACGCACAACCCTGAGCAGGTTGCGGATGCCGATCTGATGCCGGTCGAGTACATCGCGGTTGGCCCGGTATTCTCGACTACAAGCAAAGCCAATCCTGATCCCGTCATCGGTCTCGCCGGTGTGCGGCGCGCCCGCGAACTCACCCACAAACCGTTGGTCGCCATCGGTGGCATCACGCGCGGAAATTGCCGGTCGGTGATCGATGCCGGGGCCGACTCTGTTGCGGTAATATCCGATCTGGTGCGGGAGACCGGCAAATCAGCAGAGGAATTTTTGCAGATTCTGGGGTAAAGTTTAAAAACCAGTGGCTCGTGAATCGTGGCTCGTGCTGCATAGTTCGGTCAACCACGAATCTTCGATTCACGAAACACGAATCACGAACCCCGAGTCGCGGAGATTATCCTGACCGTCGAAACCAAGACCGCTCCGCCCAGCACCACGATTTCAGCCTCTTCCTCCACCGACCGCGAATTCGTCAAGGGCCTCGGCCTTACCAGCTCGACCATGCTGGTGATGGGCTCAATGATCGGGTCGGGCATTTTCATCGTCTCGGCGGAAATTGCTCGCGAGGTCGATTCGCCGGCTTTGCTGATTGGGGCATGGCTCGTTACGGGATTCTTAACGATTACCGCGGCTTTGAGCTACGGCGAGCTGGCCGCCATGATGCCACATGCTGGCGGACAATATGTTTACCTTCGCGAAGCGCTTGGTCCGCTCTGGGGATTTCTTTACGGCTGGACTCTGTTCCTCGTGATTCAAACTGGGACGGCGGCGGCGGTGGGAGTTGCGTTTGGCAAATTTCTTGGCGTCTTTTTCCCGTCGATTTCTTCGAATCACTGGATCATCCATTTCTGGAAGGTGCCGCCGATCACGATCGGCTCCATGGTCCTGGGCAATATGGATGTGGGGATCAATACCCAGAACCTGATGGCCATTCTGCTGGTGGTGGTGCTCTCAATCATCAACATTTTTGGCGTGAAGCTTGGTGCGCTGATTCAGGATGTATTCACGTTTGCGAAGGTTGCGGGACTACTGGGCCTGGTCATTGTGGGAATCTTTATCGGCCGCAACGCCGCCGCTTTGGCCGCAAATTTTGGCGCGAACTTTTGGCATAACGCGTGGGCTTCGCATCCCATTCAGGTGGGGGTTGGCGGCCCGGTCGTTCTGGTTGGAACGCTGACCATTCTTGCCGTCGCGCAGGTGGGGTCGCTTTTTTCCGCGGACGCATGGAATAACGTAACTTTCACCGCCGGTGAGGTTATTAATCCAAAACGCAATATTCCGCTTTCGCTGGCGATGGGAACGGGTGTGGTGATTGCGCTTTACGTCGCCTGCAATGTCATCTACCTGAACATTCTGCCTTTGCAGGGTACCGCGAGTGGCGCAACCATTCTGCAGCGCGGCATTCAGCATGCGACCGAAGATCGCGTCGCGACCGCGGCACTCACGCAGATGTTTGGCAGCTTTGGCGGATATTTGATGGCTGCTGCCATCATGGTTTCGAGCTTCGGCTGCGCCAACGGGCTGATTCTTTCCGGCGCGCGCGTTTATTATGCTATGGCCAAAGATGGACTGTTCTTTCGCGGCGCGGGCAGGCTGCATCCCAATTACAGAACGCCGGTAAAATCTCTGATGGTGCAGATGGTGTGGATTTGCATTCTTTGCATTTCCGGAACTTACAGCCAGTTGCTCGACTACGTAGTATTTGCTGTGCTGGTGTTTTACATTCTGACGATTGGCGGGTTATTCGTGTTGCGGCATACAAGGCCGAATGCGGAGCGTCCGTACCGTGCCATTGGATATCCGGTGCTGCCGGCCATCTACATTGTGATGGCCATCTTCATCGATATTGTGTTACTGCTCTATAAGCCCCAATATACTTGGCCGGGCCTGATTATCGTGCTGCTCGGAATTCCCGTTTTCTACGCGTGGCGTATGCGGCAAAGGACTAGCGAAGCCCCCACCGCTTGAGGAGAACCTATATTCATGGCTAATTTGTTCGCCAAAAAGCCTCTTGAAAAATTGATGGCAGAGGCGCAGGAGACCGGAGAGCACAGTCTGCGGCGGGCCCTCGGTCCAATCAATCTTGTGACGCTTGGTATCGGCGCCATTATTGGCGCGGGCATTTTTGTAATCACCGGACAGGCTGCGGCGCAGTTCGCCGGACCTGCAATCGTCATTTCATTCATTCTGGCAGGAACCGCCTGCGCGTTTGCCGGACTTTGCTACTCGGAATTCGCGTCCATGATTCCCATCGCCGGCAGCGCCTATACCTACTCGTATGCAACGCTTGGGGAATTGGTCGCGTGGATCATTGGCTGGGACTTGATTCTTGAATACGCATTTGGCGCGGCCACTGTCGCGGTAGGCTGGAGCGGCCACCTGCGCGCCTTTATGCACGATCTCGGAATGAACCTTCCCGATATGCCGAGATCAGATTTCATGTTGTTCGGATTGCCAGTTCACTTGCGCTACGACTACATCGGCTTCCTGGTGATTCTGGTAATCACTACCATCCTGGTGATCGGGATCAAAGAATCGGCAAATTTCACTACCGCAATCGTTTTCCTGAAAGTTGCAGTGGTGTGTGTATTCATCGCGCTTGCCACAGCTTTCCTGGTGGCGCATAACTGGAAGCCGAACTACTGGCATCCATTTATTCCGCCAAACACCGGCGAGACCGGCTCGTTTGGATGGTCCGGGATTTTGCGTGGCGCAGGAGTCGTGTTCTTTGCCTACATCGGGTTCGACGCTGTTTCTACGGCCGCTCAGGAAGCAAGCAATCCTAAACGCGACATGCCTATCGGCATTCTGGTTTCGCTTGTCATCTGCACTGTGCTCTACATTCTTGTTTCAGGATTGCTGACCCATCTCGTTCCCTACACCCATCTCATGGTTCCTGACCCTGTCGTCGTCGGCATTCGTACAACCGGGCATCCGTGGGCGACTTTTCTGGTGGAGATTGGAGCACTCGCGGGTTTAGCCACAGTGATGTTGGTAATGTTGCTCGGCCAATCGCGAGTTTTCTATTCCATGTCACGCGACGGATTACTATGGCCCTGGGCCAGCAAGATTCACCCGCGCTTCCGCACTCCCTATCTGAGCTCCATCGTTGTGGGGATTTTCGTTGCCGTGCTGGCGACGCTGGTCCCATTGAGCGTATTGGATGAGATGACAAGCATAGGTACGCTGCTCGCGTTCATGCTCGTGAGTGCGGGAGTTTGGGTCATGCGAAAGACGCATCCGGATGTGCCCCGGCCGTTTAGGACACCGCTCGTGCCGCTGGTCCCAATTCTCGCTATTGTTTTTTCGGGGGGGCTGATCTACGGTCTTTCACCCGCGACCAAGTGGCGGCTGGTTATTTGGCTGATCATTGGATTGGTGATCTACTTCACCTACGGCCGCAAGCACAGCAAAGTGCAAGTGTCGAAGAAGCAAGCCACGGAGCCGAAACCTGCGCCAACTATGGCCGACTAAAGGCGTCGGGCTATACCCCTTATTTATTCCGTTGCCGCTCCGGCGTAAGCTGGTAGCGGCAATTCTCCATGCGGGCCGTTCACAACCTGAAACTCATCGCCATCGCTCTCGCCATCCTCACCTTCATTGGCATGGCGGGATTTCACTTCATCGAAGGATGGACGTGGTTCGACGGCTTTTACATGGTCGTGACTTCGTTTTCGACCATCGGTTATCAGGAGGTGCATCCGCTCTCGCACGCAGGGCGAATTTTCAACGTTGAATTGATTCTGGTCGGCGTGTCGCTGGTGTTTTTGGGGATCGGGTCGCTCACGCAAGCTTTGCTAGAATTCTCCCTGCGAAGCTTCTTCGGGCGGCGAAGGATGGAGCGCGAAATCGACCGTCTCAGCGATCACTACATTATTTGCGGGGCCGGGCGTGTGGGGCGCAGCGCGGCACGCGAGTTGGCTCGGCGTCCGGTGCCATTCGTGATTGTTGAGCAGAACGAGGAGAAAGCCGCCCGCTACAGCAATGAGTGGCTGATGCTGGTCGGCGATGCGACACAGGAGCAGACGCTTCGCCAGGCACACATTGAGCGTGCGCAAGGATTGGTGGCTGCCACAACTACCGATGCGACGAATCTCTACATCGTGCTAACCGCGCGGCATTTAAATCCCACCCTGAAGATCATTGCCCGTGCCAGTGAAGAAAATGCCGAAAAGCATCTGCTCAAAGCCGGCGCTGACTCGGTGGTTTCGCCCTATACATTCGCCGGACAGCGTATCGCGCATTCATTCCTGCGTCCGCACGTGGTCAGTTTTCTCGATGCGGCAACGACGCATTTGGGAATGGATTTAGAAATCGGAGAAATCCAGGTGACCACGAATTCGGATTTCGCCGGCAAAACCGTCGGTAGCTCGCGCATTCGCCAGGAACGCGGAATCATTATTCTTGCCATCAAACGTGCTGATCGAATGCACTTCAATCCCGCGCCGGACGACGTGATCGAACCGGGCGATTGCCTGATCGCCATGGGCCAGCCCTCAGAACTTCGGCACTTGCAAGAGACCGCTGCCATACCGTCATGAAAATCGTAAGTTCGAGCGAGATGCGCGAAATCGATCGCGTGACCAGCGAGCGCTTCGGCGTACGCTCGCTAACGCTGATGGAGAATGCCGGATCGGCAGTGGCCGAGTTTGCGCGTCTTGCGTATCCGAACGCGAAGACATTCGGAGTTATTTGCGGCAAAGGCAATAACGGCGGCGATGGCTTCGTGGTCGCGCGCAAATTGCACGAAGCGCGCAGGGAAGTGCGACTGTTGCTTCTGGCTGATCCTGCCGAGCTGCGCGGCGATGCGGCCGTGAATTTCGCGAAGTTGCCTAAAGCTTCGATCGCTGACGAGATCGCATCGCGCTTCGCGATATTCAAGCAATGGGACGAAGCTGCACGCGACGAGGTTTTCAG
>DATIYR010000238.1:0-5302 GCA_035517535.1 Terriglobales bacterium | reverse complement strand
GCATCGAGATAGCCGAGATAATCAGCGGGGATCTCATCCGCCATGTTATGTCTCATCATCGGTGCGGGATTGATGCTGAGCCGAACGTGATCGAAGCCCATTGCCTTGATCAGCGCGATGTCGTCCGGCGTTGTCCAGCTTTCGAAATGTTCCTTGGTGTAGCCCTTGGGGTCATACACCTGCGCGAACCACTCGCTGAGATTGATTCCGTGCCGAAGATGCGCAGCTCGGCGATGCGCAATGGAGTCGCTTTGAGCAAACGAGACCCCGGTTAACATAAATGCGAATAGCAGGACAAAAGCCAGTCCGCGCTGGAGCTTCCTCATGTCCCACATCAGGCCGCGGGTAATCGAATACATAGGAGTGTTTTCCATTTTCAATTTTTTGATCGTCGGCACTTACAGAAGATGCTGAGGTCTGCAGGGTCAGCCGTCGACATCTGGTTGACCACGACTTCAAAGAATATATTGAGAAATGAATCCTGTCCTTCACCACCGAGGAGCCGATATGGAAGCGCGCAATCCAGAGAGCAGACCCGAAGCTCCTTCTTCGGGCGAGAAATTCTTCAACCGTGCATTCGGCTTCCTGGCCGGTTTGGGATTGGCCCCGTCATTTATCTACCTGCTGGAGGTTCGGGGCAGGAAGTCTGGGAAGCTGTATTCCACGGCAGTCAATGTTCTTGAAATAAATGATAAGCAATTTCTCGTCGCGCCCCGCGGACGCACGCAATGGGTACGCAATGCGGAAGCGGCCGGAGAAATCACACTCAAGCGAGGAACCAGGCGCAAATTTCGCCTGCGGCCCTTGGCCGATTCCGAAAAACCGGAGGTGCTGAAAGCATATCTCACCAACTACAAGAGCGCCGTGCAGCGGTTCTTCCCCATTAAACCAGGCGCGCGTTTAGAGGAGTTCGCGGACATCGCGGCCGGCTACCCGGTGTTTGAGCTAATAGCGGGATAAATCAATCGCTCTGGAACCCGAGTGAAGTTCTAACCCGTGAGCGCCTGAATATTTCTCGCAGAAAGATAACGAAAAGGAAATCCATTGAAGCGCCTGTTGGTAACAAGGACCAACTCCGCAGGTTAGCCGTTCCGATGCAGGCTTGTCCCGACTCTCGCCAAGCTTTTACCCGAGCGAAGCCCTGCCACTCTGGCCCGTTCGGCGGGTGAAACAACTAAAACCTTGTACACCGACGACGTTTGCTCCGCGACTGTTTCCCACAAATAATTCTCCCGAACCCTCTCCTTGGCCTTGCGTCCGACGTTCTCGCGTAGAGTTGGATCGGACAAAACGAATTCCATCACCTGTTGCAAGTCTCGAACGTCGCCAGCTTTAAATGTGAATCCTGCATCTCGAATGGCTTCCACATTTTCGGGCACGTCACTGGCAAGCACGCAAACACCTGCTCCCATGGCATCAAGCAGCGCCAGCGACATGCCCTCCATATCGGACGGCAAAACAAATAAAGCTGCGTTGGTCAAAACTTCTTCCAGCGCTTCGCCCGCGAGCCAGTCGAGAATCTTAATCCGATCGCTTTCGCGTTTGCGCAGTTCGGCAACGTAATCGTCGGTATGGCTCGATCCGCCGCCGAGCAGAAGCTTCATGGGCGTATTCAGTTTTTCGAATGCTTCAATCAGAAGATGACAGTTCTTTTCCGGGGTAAATCTCCCCAGGAAAAGCACGTATCCGTCAGGCTCCAGCCCGAGTGCGCGCAGGTAGTGACCACGACATTGGTTGCGCAGGTGTGTCCCGTTCGGGATGTATGCGCATTCCTTTCCGTACTGCAACCGGTAATACCCCCGCAGCGTCTGGGAAACCACGACGCACTCAGCCGGAAATCTCGCTGAACACCACTCACCAAATTTCAGTACCAACCTTGCGATCTTCCCCCACTTCTTTCTTTTCCAATCGAGCCCCTGCACGCTTACGACCGTTGTTTTTCCAAACAACCTCGGCAGCAATGCGAAGATAGACGGTCCCAACGTGTGGTAATGAACAACATCGTAATCGCCGAAACAGGCATGAACTGTACTCAGCAATGAGTGCACCAGCGTCTCCAGGTGCTTGGTGCGGATCGTCGGCAGGCGCACAATCCGGATCCCGCGATGCTTTGCGATTGCTGGAGTGAAGTGGCTTCTGCAGTATGCGGTCACTTCATAGCCCACGGCGGCGAGACGGGAACCGACTTCCTCATAGTAAGTTTCGATCCCGCTGTACTTGCCAACGACTCCGCGCCCGCCAATGAAGCCGACTTTTAATGTCCGCTCATCGGATCGAACTCTGGCGTGAAGCGACGGTTTGGTGAAAGCACGGATCCGAAATTTGGCAGCGTCCGCCGCCAGCTCTTCATAAATCTTTTCCAGTGCGAAGAAGTGTTTTTCTTGAGAGTGCCTGGTGCGCACTAACTCACGGCCGGCCTCTCCCATTTTTCTCGCCAGCTCAGGGCGCGCGTGCAGAAAAGAAATGGCGGCAGAGAGCTGGTCGATATCCTTGACTCGATACAGAATTCCGGTTTCGCCGTCTTCGACCAGTTCCCGCCGCGAGCCCAGATCTGACGCGATAACCGGCCGCCCTTGCGCATAAGACTCAAGGATGCTTTTCCCCATGGTTTCGTACGCCCGCGAGGGAAAGAGCGTGAATTGCGAGTCAGCGATCAGGGATTCTAACTCTGGCCCGGCGACCTGCCCTACGAAGCGCACATTTACCAATCCAAAGTCCCGCGCCAGCCTTTCCAGATGCGACCGCTGTGGCCCCTCGCCCGCAATTACCAATTCGAGGTGCGGCACACGTCGCATTGCCGCGACCAGGTCGTCAACTCCCTTCTCCGCCGACAACCGGCCGAAATATAAAATCGGTGCGTTCGCGCCAGGATGTTGTCTGATCCCTGCCGCGCAATTCTGAAAATGCGGAAGCACCTGAATTGTTTGTTGCGCCCAGCCGTTTTCAATGAGCTTTTGTTTTACGAAATTGCTCGGCGCCAAAATCAAATTCACGCACTTCGCATAGGTCGAAATCCATTTGTGGACGTAGGCTTCAGCCGCAAGCACTGTCGCCGCCACTCGGCCACCCGAGTAACATCCCTCCCGAACTACGTTCCAGAATTTTCCACCTTGGCATCGTTCGCATACTTCTCCCGACCAAGAGACCAGGTTGTAGCTCGGGCAGATCAGCTTGAAGTCGTTTATGTGGTAAAGCACGGGCACGCCTTGCGATTTCAGTTCCCATAGAATCGACGGCGAAAGATGGTGATAAATATTTCTGACGTGAGCGACATCAGGCTTGAAATCCTCGATCACGCGGCCGACTCGCTTTCGCGCATCGGTTGAATAAATCGCGCGGCCCGCAAGTCGCGGCTTCGCCAAAAAACCGCTGGTCTGCTTGAAATTCGTAAACGGCACGAAATGGCGGTCGTATGCAGTTGCTGCACCGCGCTCGTCCGACATCGAAAACAGCGCGACCTCATGCCCTCGCGAGCGCATCAATTCCATGGCTTCGAAAAGGTATGCCTCGGTCCCGCTGAAACGGAAGTTATATTTGTTGCAGTACAGAATGCGCATGGTGATATTCGCCTGCAAAATCCCCATCGTCGATTCGTCGAATAAAATCGGAAGTCATCACTTCAAGGTTTTGTGTCCGGTTGAATTTCGCCTGTATATGCTGTCTCGCCGCTCGACGCAGCTGCTGAAGCGAGTTTCGATTCATTCGAATATGGGCGAGCTTCGCCAGAAAGTCCTCCATCGAATCCGCCCGATAAAGAAATCCGGTCTCGCCGTCAACAATCAATTCCGGAATTCCCGTAATTTCAGGCGCGAGCACAACCCGGCGCATCGCCATTGCTTCCATGGCAACGAGCGGAATACCTTCGCTTCGACTGGTGAACACAACAACATCAGCCTGGCTGTAGAGATCGGGCAATTGTTCGCGCGGCACATGTCCGCGAAGCTCAACTTCCTCTTGCAAATCCAGCCTGCAGATGAGTTGCCGTAATTTCTCCCGTTCCTCACCATCTCCCGCGATCAGGCACCGAAAACGGACGCCCATCGACTTGAGTTCGCCGCAAGTACGAATCAGGAATTCGTGGTTCTTGACAGCGTGCAGCCTGCCGACACTCGCAATGAAGAACGGTCCAATCCGGGTGGGTTCCCGTCGGGGCTTCCACAATTCCGGATCAATTCCCAGCCGGTGGACGAGAATTTTGTTTGGATCAACTGTCGGATAACCAGCGAGGATGTGGTCTCGGTTGTAATCTGAAACCGTTACGCAAAATTTAGAGTTCTCCAGCTTGCATTCGATGAAATCCCCACGAACCAGAAGGTCCGATCCGTGGAGTGTCATGCTGAACCCCACGCCAAGAAGACGTGCGGCAACCATTCCCGCCCACGCGGAAAAATATCCATGATGCACGTGAATGTGATCGATTGTTTTCCTGTCAAGCGAGGCGGCGAGGCAAGCTCCTAATACTGTGTGCGCGAGCGTTCGCAGCCGCTTTGCAATTGGCTCGGGGCCGCGGATCGCGCGCCACAACAGATCCGCGACCACGTGACCATTCACCGCCAGCAGAAGACATCCTTGCAAAAGGAGTGCCCACCCCAGTGGCAGCACATACAAAGTTTCGCGGGCTAGTTCGGCCAACTGGCTTGGCGTGTTCCGGGGATGACGAAAGCTACACGGAACAACTTCGCATCCGCTTCTGCGCAACTCGCGAATTTCTTCCCAGACGTACCACTCTCCCGGTTCAGGAAAGCTGTTCGCGAGGTACGCGATTTTCTTCATTGCGCCGAGCTCCACGCCAGAGAAGGAGACGTCAACGTCCTTCGCTCGGCCTGTGACGCCAGAATTCCCGCAATCGTGAACAGCAGTGCATTTACGAATTGATAGTTCATTACTACTGCGCTTGCGTTAAGCAGATACACGCCGAGCATCATCGGCCAGAGCTTGCGAAAATCGCGCCCTGAGAACGGGAGGTCACCGACACTCGCGTCGCTACTTCGCAGGCGAAAAAGCGAGACCGTGAGCCATAAATAAAGCCCGAGCCCGAGTATTCCGCGCTGCACTGCGAGTTCAAGAAATGTGTTGTGAAAAACGTAGTATTCCGGATGGAAGTTGCTCACCCGCTTTTCAATTTCGGGCTGAACCGCCCATTCATTGCCCCAGCCAAACAGCGGCTTCTCTGCGAACATCTCCAATCCTGCGCGGTACATCTCAGTTCGAAAATCGACCGGTGACCGGTCCAGCAGACGCTCGGCCAAAGAATCGTTATTCGATCGATAGAGATACACAATGCTTCCGCCGGCGATTACCG
>DATIYR010000237.1:0-4903 GCA_035517535.1 Terriglobales bacterium | reverse complement strand
TTTACGGCCGGAACCACGACCACGCACGTCGCTCGCAGCTTGCGCAATCGCCACAATATTCGTGTGATTACCAACGCCCTGAATATCGCCATGGAGCTTAGCAATTGCGAAGGCTTAAGGACGTTCGTGACGGGCGGGTTTGTGCAGTGGGCCGGGTCGTTTTCGCTCGTCGGCCACTCGGCCGTGAACTTCCTCAACGATGTTTACATGGACAAAGTTTTCGTGAGCGTCTGCGGAATCGATCCCACGCGCGGAGTGACGGTGATTGAATCCGAGGAAGCTTTAACTTTTCGCGCCATGATCCGGCAATCAAAAAAGATGATCGTTGTCGCCGACTCAAGCAAGCTGGGGGCTGTAACTCCGGCCCTGGTGTGCCCAATTTCCGACGTTCACATCCTGATCACCGACACGCGCGCATCCGACAAAACCGTGGCGTTGTTTACCGAGCGGGGCATCGAAGTCCACCGCGTTTAAAGCTCCAGCGATGTGAAATCTGTTGCACTTCTCGCGCAGGCGCTTTTCACATAACTGATCGTTTTGTGGAAATCCGATCACTTTCTCCTTGACAGTCCGTTGTTGCAGGTGCGATAAGGAATGCCGCGCTGAGTGGCGAATCCGGGGCACTGCCTCGCCAAAAGGAGTGTGGGCCGTGAAAACAGGAATCATTTCTCTCGCAACATATTTTCTTATTGCATTTGCAGTGGCCGCCTTCGCGAACCCCGCGCTGGCACAAAGCACTGATCGTAAGATCGGAACGCAGTTCACCGTCACCGCCGATCCGTTGGTCGCGCGCCCGCATGTCAAACCCTGCGTTGTCCCGCTGTTCACTAATTATCAGTTCGCATTGTTCTCGGAGACGAACCAGAACTTTTCCTTCGCTCCTCCGGCGCATTGCTCCGGGCCGTGGCAGAAGGTCGTGCTCGATGTGAACTTCAGCGAAAACGCCGGCATTCAGTACGACCGCACAGCCAGCCTTTATTTGGCGAACACAAATTTATATTTCGGCACCACGCCCGAGCCCCTGAGCAACGCAACCAACACCTGGCACATTGAGCGCGACGTTACGGATTACAGCGCGCTATTCGGCACCGACCAACAAGGCACATTCGTTCTGCAAAATTGCACCGGAGAGGATTGCGGTGCGGATTATTCGTACTTGAATGGCGCGTTCACGGTGAGCGCGCAGCTCGAGTTTTATCCCGCAGCCTGGCGCAGCCCTGTTCCTCGGACCCCTGATATGGTGCTCCCGATGACACAATCGAATGGTAGTGGCGGCGTAAATCTGCCGCTGTACCTCACATTGCCTCCCAACGATGTATCGACCGCGTTCAACCTGCCCGCCAACATCGAAGGAGCTTATCTGGACGTCATTGCGCAAAGTCAGCAGGTGGATGAGCAGTGGTATGCGTGCTTCCCGAATGATTTGAGCAACATCAACGAGCTCTTTGGCTGCGGCAACACCGATTTTCGCGAGACCGAAGTTTCGATAGACGGCCAGCCCGCGGGAATTGCTCCTGTCTCTCCGTGGGTCTTCACCGGTTTCCTGCCCGATCAATGGGTCCCGATACCCGGAGTTCAGACGCTCGATTTCGTTCCGTATCGCGTCGACCTCACCCCGTTTGCGGGCGTGTTGAGCGATGGCCAACCGCACACCATTACGCTCAGCGTCTTTGATCAGAATTATTATTTTTCGCTTTCTGCCTCACTGCTGCTGTATCTCGACCACGACAGCGCGCAGGTCACAGGCAAGGTGATTCAGAACACACTGAGCACTCCATCACCGAAGGTCACGGAAAACTTGCAAGGGACATCAACTGTTACCGGAACCATCGGCGTCTCGCAAAAACGAAATTTCACGATTGCGGGATACATCAACACCTCGCATGGCAGGGTCACAAATTCCGTATCACAGGAACAGAATTTTTCGAGCAGCCAGCAGATCGACTTTGACACCGTGAACTTCTCGGTGCTCGACCAGAATACGTCGGTTAACAACAGCGTGAATTCTTTGAGCACTTCTTTTGGAAGAGATGGATTCCGAGTAACTTCTCAGAGCTTCAGCTTTCCCATCAGCGTGGATGTCGTGCTTCCCGTGAGCAGTGCGGAATTCGGCCTGACCGTGGTGACAAAGCAGGATTACCACGCGAGCAAACTGGTGCTGAATAACGGCCGAATCGAGGACTACAGCACAGTAGACAATTCGGCTGCTGCCAGCGACGTGAGCCCCGCATCCAGCTCACAGCACTACACATCGTTTGGGCTCGGAAGCCAGCCCTACGATTGCCAGATAGCGTCGGCGAACAATACATTGACCAAGGTCAGCTTCGGCTGCAACCACTAATTTGAATATGCCCACGCAACTCAATTGCGTGGGCACCGTTACTGAAAATCAGTTCGCGATATTCAGAACCACGAGTAATTAAGCGCTCAATGGGTCCCGGATGCTGGCCCTGTCGCACCTAATTGAGCCATAACTTTGTCCGCCGCGCTCACGTCTGCGCGCAGCTTTTCTTCCGCCTGCTTGGCTTGCTGATCGAGCTGGTGGAAGACTCCTTCCTGTGCGACCGTCGGCCTGCCATACGCGAGATCGATATCGGATTCCAGATACGCTAAATAATCGCGCAGCTTGGTCTCAAACAGCAGGCTACCTTCGCTCGATTTCATCTTCATCTGGGCGAAGTTCTCGATATCGTGGTTCAATGCTGAAAGCGCGTCGGCGGCTTCCGTTGAGCTGCGCGCCGAGACCTCTTTTTGCAACTTATCGCGGGCGGTGAGCGCCTGATTAATTTCCTTATCCAAGCTGTCAATATCGACATGGATTGCGAGGTCGACGTTTAGTTGTGCATCCAAATCCTGTTGTGTTGCATGGAGCCTGGGATCGAGAGAAACGGTCAGGCTCGCCTGGGTTTTTTTGCCGGCGTAATCGAGCACAACCGAATACGTCCCCGGTACCAGCACCGGCCCTTCCACTGAATCCTCCAATCCGCCGGCCGCGATCGGAGCATGATAGCCGGTGACCTCCGTCGCATATGGATAACGCAAGTTCCACTGCAACCGGTTCATGCCTGGTTCAATCGCGCCCAATTTTGCTTCCTGCTCGCGAATTCGCTGATCACTGGGTTCACCGCTATGATCGGGTTCTGCGGCCGCGTTTTCCTCGTGCTTCATGGTCTCCGGCGCCAACTGCGATTCCGCTTCCTCCTTGGCTTTCTCTTCTTTTTCCTTTGCGGTCGCGAGATGAAAATTGATGGTGCGAATCGCCTTTCCCTGCGGATCCGTGATTTCGAGCTTGGCCGGAGTCTTGCCATCGTAGTTTTCCGGAACATGGAAGAAGATGGTTGCGCCGAATGGAGGATTGTCTCCCGCATCCGGCGGACGCCGCTCTTCATCGGTGCGAGTGCCGTAATCGTGAGTGAGCCACGCCTTCTCTGGAGTAAACACCAATGCTTCGTCGGCGTTTACCATCGGGTTTTTCGTTAGCTGCTCGAGAAACGCAAGGTTGTCGAGCACCCAGAAGGCGCGTCCGTGCGTGGCAGCGACGACTTCTCCCTCCCGCGTGTCGATGCGAATATCGCGCACTTGCGCAATCGGAAGATTCAGCGTTAGCGGTTGCCAATGGGCGCCCGCATCGGTCGTGAAATAGACCGTGCTTTCTGTGCCGAGGAACAACAATTTGCCGTCGTTCGGATCCTGCCGGATGTCGAACACGAACTGATTTTCCGGCAGCCCGTCTGTGATCTGCGTCCAGTGCTCGCCGAGATCTGTCGTCTTATAAACAAATGGCCGAAAGTCATCCCACATATAGCGCCGCGCCGTCAGATACGCCGTTCCTTTTTCGGTGTGAGAAGGCTCAATGCAACTGATCCACGACTCCGGCAAATCCGGCGGCGTGACTTTCTGCCAGTTCTTTCCGCCGTCTGTGGTCACGTGCGCGAGCCCATCATCCGATCCAGCCCAGATCAAATTTGCATCCAGCGGAGATACCGCCAGCGCCGACACCAAGGGATAAATTTCCGCTCCCGATTGGTCAAGATCCACTGGCCCACCGCTGGGGATCTCCGTCTTCGGTTGATTGCGCGTGAGATCGGGAGAAATTTTTGTCCAGGTAGCGCCGTAGTCGTCGCTCTTGAAAACGTACTGTGCCGATGTGAGCAACTCTTTCGGGTTCGCCGCGGAAAATAAAATCGGCCGCGTCCAGCCCCAGCGGTTCTTCAACTCGCCTGAGGATGCGCCTTCCTGATAAAACGGCCACGGGCTGACGCTCTTGTATTGATCGGTACGCCGGTTGTATTTCAAAAAAATGCTGTAGTAACCGCTGCCGAAAGTTATGTCCGGATCTCCCGGTTGCGGCACCGAATATGTACTCTCGCCATATGCAACCGTGTGCCAGTCAGCAAGCGGAATCACGCCGTCTTCACTAGCGCTTGGTCCTTCGAATGAGCCTTCATCCTGCTGCGCACCATAAATATGAAATGGGAACTGATCGTCTAAATTGACGTGATAAAACTGCCCCGTCGGTTGATTGTGCTCCGTGCTCCAGGTGTTGCCGCCATCGGTTGAAACTGTGGCCCCGCCGTCATTTCCTTCCAGCAAAATTCTTGTGTCATTCGGATTGATCCACAGCGCGTGATTATCGCCGTGAGGAGTGCGCAGCTTCGTCCATGTCTTTCCGCCGTCATGCGAAACCCAGAGTGCGTCCACTTCCGGCGCATAAACCAGGTCGGGATTTTTCGGGTCAGCGAAAATTGTCATGTAGTAGAACGCGCGTTGCCGCAGCTTCATTTCGTCGTTGACGCGCTTCCATGTGGCGCCGGCGTCGTCCGAGCGAAAAACGCCACCCTCCTTCGCCTGAATAATCGCGTACACGATGTTCGAATTGCTTGCCGCGACCGAGAGTCCAATG
>DATIYR010000236.1:0-4027 GCA_035517535.1 Terriglobales bacterium | reverse complement strand
CGGTCCTGACCCGATTCGCTGACGAAAATTGCGCGAAAGCGCAACCCGCTGCGGATGGCCTCGTCGAGAATGCGGAATCCCTCGATCGCGCACTCGCCAGTGGCGGTCAGTTCCCCGCGACTGAACGCCTGCCGCAACTCTTTCAGCAGAGAATTGTGCCGCCCTTCGATGCGGCGCAAACGTTCCGTCTGCCTGTTTTTGGCCTTTTCCAACGCCGGCTCCTGTTGAGAAATCATACGCGCCACTCGGCGGAAAGCGGGTGCTCGTGTTATCTTAACTTTCGCAAATACAACAGAATTCTGGGGGCCCATGTGCGCGTGGAGATGGTCAAAATCAGCAGCGAAAAACCGGAACCTTCGCTCATCCGGTACGCCGCCGACCAGATTCGCGCGGGAGAAGTTTTGGGCATGCCGACCGATACTTTCTATGGCCTGGCTGCCGACCCGTTCAATTTGCGCGCGGTCGATCGCGTTTACGAAATTAAGTCGCGCTCTCGTCACAAGCCGCTTTCGTTGCTCATTGAAGACGTGGAACAGGCCGAAGGCCTGGCCAAGCCATTGCCCGATGAATTCTATGCGCTGGCCAAAAAGTTCTGGCCCGGGCCGCTCACCATCATTGTGAAAGCGGCGTCGCGGCTGCCGCTTAAAGTTACTGCCAATACCGGGAACGTCGCGCTGCGAGTGCCGAACGCGCAGATTCCGCTGGCGGTAGTCAAGGCGGCTCAGATTCCCATCACTGCAACTTCCGCCAATCTCAGCGGCGAAACTGAGTGCACAACCGCGGCCGCAGTCAGAGATCAGCTGGGCACGCGTATACCGATCATCGTTGACGGTGGGGACTCGCCGCGCGAAATCGCTTCCACGATTGTCGATCTCACCGACGACGATGCGCGCTGGAGGGTTCTGCGCGAAGGCGCGATTGCGTCCCAGGATATTTCGGAGTTTTTCGCGAAGGGGTGATTGCAACGCCCGAAGCCGAGCGAACCTCCAGCCGTTGGCTGTTCTGGACAACTCTGGTCACAGCCGCGGTGCTGCTGATGGCCTTTTCTTTCATCTTCTCCTCCATCCTTCGCGACGCTGCCAAGCAAGAGCTTCACCCCGCCGCCGCCATCGTTGTATTCGGCGCTGCCCAGTATGATGGCCGGCCTTCGCCCGTGTTTCGCGCGCGGCTCGACCATGCGAATGACCTATTCCGAATGGGACTGGCGCCGGTTGTAATCACGACCGGCGGCGCCGCGGCCGATCCAAAGTTCAGCGAAGGCGGAGTTGGCCACGATTACCTGATGCGCAAAGGCATTCCGGAAGCCGCGCTCATCGCCGAGACGCAAGCGTCCGATACCGCGGAATCGGCTGAGCGGGTTGCGGCCATTATGCGCGAAAACCACATGAAGAGCTGCATCGCCGTGAGCGATGCATTTCACATGTTCCGCATTCAAAGGCTGCTCACGCATGAGGGCGTGCAGGTGTTTCTCGCCCCCCGTCCCGATTCGCGGCCGAAATCTGCATGGTTGAGCGCGGTGACTCTAACCAAAGAGACCGCGAGCTACCTGCTCTGGCGAGTTGGACTGAAAAGCTAATTCCAGCAGCCCGGATGCTCGCCTCGGCGCTGCCCGACCCGGTTTTGTCCCGCAAAATCCCACTTTGCAATATAATGGGACGCCTTTCGGCAGCCGAATCGCCAGTAGTAAATCGTTTTCCTATGGTCGAAAAAAAGAAGATAGTCGAATCCAATGGGAATCCAGTCACGCTGAAGGCGGTTGCCGCCCATCTGGGTCTTTCGGCGGGAACCGTTTCTGCCGTTCTGAATGATGCTCCTTCGGCCAGGCACATTCCCAAAGCAACGCGCGAACGCATCGTCGCCGCAGCGCGCAAACTTGATTATCGCCCCAACTTTTTTGCGCGTTCGCTTCGCAAGCAGCGGACGTTCACCATTGGCGTGATTGCCCACGAAATTGGAGACGGATACAGTTCCGCCGTTATTGCCGGTATCGAGGACAGCGCGCGGCAGCGGAATTATTTCTTTCTCACCGGCGTGCACCGGCACAATCCCGAGCTCTTTGAGAAATATGCGCGCCTGCTGCTGCAACGTGGCGCGGAAGGAATCATCACGGTTGATTTCAACCTTGAGCACTCGCTTCCGGTGCCGGCTGTGGCGGTTGCGGGTCACGTCTATAACGAAGGCGTTACCAATATCGTTCTCGATCATCGTCATGCTGCCGAGCTCGCGTTGAAACATCTGACCGAGTTGGGTCATAAGAAGATCGCGATTCTAAAAGGGAACCCGAATAGCGCCGATTCGAAACCACGATGGGACGGCGTTGAATCAATAGCGCAGGAGATGGGATTGCAACTTGATCCGGAGTTGGTGATTCAAATCGACACCAGCGATTCGACGCCGAGTCTTGGTTATCCATTCGGTAAGAAGCTGGTCGAGAAAAGGCGTCCGTTTACCGCGTTGTTTGCTTACAATGACATCTCGGCGATTGGGGCGATTCGCGCGTTCCAGGAATCTGGATTGCGCGTCCCGCAGGATGTTTCGGTCGTCGGATTTGACGACATTCCTGCGGCGGCATTTCATTACCCGAGCCTGACCACGATAAGACAGCCGTTGCACAAAATGGGCGAGATCGCGGTTGGTGTATTGCTGGAGCAAATTGAAAACAAACGTGAGTCGGAACGCGAGATCGCGGTTCAGCCCGAAATTGCGATCAGGGAATCGACCGGCACGGCACGAAGCTGAGTGTTTTTACGACTTTTTTACGAACTGGCAAAGCCTACATTATTTCCTGTATTGCGCCGGAACGTCGGTCTGTACGAATCTAACAAGCTAACCCGCTGGGACCTCTGTGCGCGTCTTCGAAATGGAATCCAAAACGGCCACCGTCTTGTGTATCGATGACGAGCAGACTGCACTTCAGTTACGGCAAAGTTTGCTGGAATCGGCCGGGTACCGCGTGTTAGGCGCGAAGTCCGGTGCGCTGGGAATTAAGGCGTTCAAATCTGAGCCCATCGATGCCGTGGTGCTCGATTACTGGATGGCAGATATGAACGGTCTGCAGGTGGCGCGCGAAATTCGCAAGCTGAATCCTGCGGTTCCCATTATTATTCTCTCCGCTTATGGCGAACTGCTCGACGAGAGTTTAGGACTGGCCGATCTCTGGATTCGCAAAGGCGAAGAAGACCCGCAATTTTTGCTCAATCGTCTGGAGCAGCTACTAAAGAGCAGATCCAGCAGCAATTCCGATCGTCCCTGAGCCCGGATCGTTGTTCCCTTCCTGGTGCTACATTAATCCTTCATGTCAGCGCCCGATTCCCGCTTTGTTCGCGCCTGCAAAAGCTTGCCCGTTGACCGAACTCCGGTTTGGTTCATGCGTCAGGCGGGGCGCTACATGCCCGAATATCGCGCCGTTCGCAAAAAGCATTCCCTCATAGAAATTTGTAAAAATCCGCAGCTTGCGGCCGAAGTGACGATTACGGCTGCAGAAATTCTTGACGTAGATGCAGCAATAATCTTCGCGGACCTGCTTTTGCCCCTCGAGGTCATGGGCCTGTCATTTCATTTTTCGGCGGGCGAAGGACCGGTGATCGAACACCCGATCCGCACGCAGCAGGATGTGCATCGATTACGAATCGATTCCGCAGCCGACCTGGGTTACGTCGCTGAAGCCGTGCGGCTCGTGGCAAAACATTTCGGGGCGAAGTTGCCGGTCATTGGTTTTTGCGGCGCGCCCTTTACTCTCGCCAGCTACATGATTGAAGGCGGGGCCTCGCGGCATTACATGAATACCAAAAAGTTTATGTACTCACAGCCGCAAGGCTGGGATGAACTACTTGGCAAGCTCGTTTCGGTCACATCAGCGTATGCCGCTGATCAGATGCGGGCTGGGGCGGACGCAATTCAAGTATTCGACAGCTGGGTCGGCTGCTTGTCGGTGGAAGACTATCGACAGTACGTCTTCCCGCGCACCACCGAATTGATCAAGCGCTTAAGATCAACGGGCGTTCCCGTAATTTATTTCGGTACAGAC
>DATIYR010000235.1:0-3664 GCA_035517535.1 Terriglobales bacterium | reverse complement strand
TCGCTCGTACACGACTTCGCCGCGTGTCTCCGCCGAAGCGAAGGCCGGCCCGTAGTCCATGTTGTTTCGTGAACAACCAGAACTGAAAAAACCGATCAGGGCGACGAACGCAAAGGAGTATCGAATCGTTTTGCTAGTTCTTCGCATTCTCTACCTGCCGCATTGCGGCCACCGCATCGGTGGCGATCCAGTCGCTCACATTCCATTCCTTGATTAGCCGTCCATCAGGTCCAATAAGAACGGTGCTCATCGAGTGGGCGATCTGGTTGTCTTCTTCCTCGTAGACCAGAGCGAAGGCTTGGGCCAGTTTCTTCAGGTTTTCCGGAGTCGGCACCGTAAACGACCAATGCTCGAACTTCTTTTCGTCTCCATTGAGATATGCGGGGCCATACTTCCGAAGCACCGGCGGACTGTCGAATTTCGGGTCGATGCTCACGCTGATCAGCCGTGTGCGGGCATATTCCTTGGGATCTTTGGCTAGCTCCTTCTCGACTGCGGCAAAAAGGCTGCTCAACCGCGGGCAAAACGTCGGCATCGGACAGCGCGTGTAGATGAAAGTGAGCAACACAGTCTTTCCACGGGAATCAGAGAGCCGGAGTTTTTTTCCATCCTGATTTACCAGCTCCACATCCGGAATCTCCTCTCCCGGAAACAGCTGTCTCGTTTCATTCACTTCCTTCTGTCGGTGGCTGGAATCTGTCACAGCTACCTTGGTCAATTCGTAGTCGCCATCTTTGTTGACAACCACTCGGGCCGCGATCCGGTCTCCAGCTTCGACCCCCGACAAGTCCACATTCGCGGCAACCGGATAGGGCATCGTCATCGCCGCCATGAACCCGGGAATATTTTCGTGATCCACCACCAGCGTATGCGTTTCGGAAACCTTGCTGACGACGCGCGCTTTGAAGTCATAATGCCGGTCTGACTTGCCGCAACTGCACAAAGCGAAAAACAAACAAGCAAACAGAAAAATCCGTACTGCCAAATTCCTCACAATTCCTCCCATTGCCATTCGTCGAAATCAGTCCCTGTGAAGAGAAAAACGACAAGAACAGCGCAAACAGGCATCAGCCTGCGCTGCGTCGCGCGCTTCCATTAAGGTTCAGTTAGGACCAGAGGGAACTGGAGGGAGGACCGCGCTTTGAATTGGGAAGAAACGATGTCGAAGCGAAGCCGAAAGCTGGCGCTTTCGCATCCAAATTGCTCGCAGCGAGAGGCGCGACAACGGAATTTGCCTCGATGCCATTCCCGACGCGCTGGCCCGGCACTGCCGGAGTTGCTTTGCCCGCGAAGGGACAATAGGCAAGCAGCTTCGCGTTGCCGTCCTCTTGTTTTGCGCGCCCGTGCCGCATGGCGCACATGTGTGCTCCATCTTTTTTGCAGCATGCGGGCAAGTCGGAAGAAGCAGACGCCGTCGCGAGCACGGAGAAGGCTGGAACTCCGCCAAGGAGGAAAATCAGAAGAATTGCATTAAGCCGACGCATCGATGCCTTATAAGCTTACAGAAACTGAAATTGATGTCTAGGCCGCAATCACTTCGCCGAGAAGGCACGCAGGGCGGCGAGAATCGCGAGAAATCCGGTGGTCAGTCGTGCCGCTGAGAATTACGCACGCACCGGATTCATCGGGCTTATTTGCCCCTTTTTGCCCCCGCGTGTTTTTCCTAAGTCCAACCAATCAGGAAGATGGTTGGTAGGGGCGGTGGGATCGAACCCATCTCCGACGTTGGGAAACTCGCAATCCAAACAAGATTTATCGGACTCGGCTTCGACTGTTGCACTCATCTGTGTTAGGATAAATCCCGCATGAGCGCACTGATTTTTACTGGCAGTTTATGGGCAGTTCGTCCAGAAAGAAGTGCTACCACAAGCAATCCAGGCGAACAGTGCACTGTATGCGAATCTTGCAAAGCCTTATTTTGCAAGGTTTTAGGCTAAGTTGTTGATTCCACGGTTGGGGACGTAGTTCAGTTGGTTAGAACGCTGCCCCGTCATTCGTTAGAGTCCTACACTGTCACGGCCAATTCCCTCCCCCGCCTCGAGAAATCACGCGCACACGCGTATCTCCGTATATAAAGGATGCCTCTCTACTTCCACGAAATGCGCGTTTTCCAGCCCGGTGGATTAGTTTTCGAGTGGCCCCGTACCGGATCAGAACTTCAAATTTTCGCCTTCGTGGACCAGCGGTTGGAATTCAATCCGTATCGAACTCCAAGATGTTGCCGTCCGGATCGTGTACCCGGAAGTTGGTCCTGCCGAACGACCGCTTGGTCGGAGGTCCGTCCGGTTCGATGCCGGCGGCCTTCAGGTTCTCGTAAAGAACGTGTAGGTCTGGGGCGTTCATCTCGATGTGAAAACTCTTTTCCTCAGGCGGAATTGCAACGACCTGTATATGCCCCTCACCGAGTTTGAACTTGGCGAACTGACCTGGGCGGTGCATCAGCAGCTGAGCGCTGGGCAACTTCGAATAGAAACTAACTGACTTTTCGACATCGGCAACATGCAGACTGACGCCTTCCAAGCTCGTGCCCATGGTTCTTCTCCTCCATCATGAGCTGCCCCGGATGGTTCCGCTTTTCAGGCGCTCACTGGCGATAACAGAAGCAACTGCGATGCCACGCCGAGGGCGTGCTTAACTTCGCCTTATTCAACGGGTTCGGGGTTGACGAGCCTGGAAGGAGTGCTGAAATGTTGAAACTGTCAATCGCTGTTTGACATCCAAGCTCGCGTCAACCGGTGATGCGATATACTCCCCCGTACGAATCCAAGACCGGGTTCTGTTCGAAGCGAACCATGAGCGCAGACGCGATCAACTCGCTGGCACGTACGCAGGCGGACGAGCGCCTAAAACAGCAAAATGATCGGCTCCAGCTGCTTCTGAAACTGACCAACAGCATCACTGCAAATCTGGAACTGAAGAAAGTCCTACGGGAAATTGCCGCGAACATCCGCCAGGTAATGCGCTGCGACGCAACTAATATTTCACTGCCAGGGCAGGAACCAGGGTCTTTCCGCATCTTCGCGCTCGACTTTCCGGACAGCAAGGGATTCGTTGGCGAAGAGTACCTAGTCGCCGAATCGAGGGAAGACAGCCCCGCAAGGCGAGCCTATGAAACATTAAAACCCGTCGTCTGCAAACTGGCAGCCAGCCCCGGTGATACCTTCGGGCAGAAAATCGCCACAGCTGAGGGATTCAAGACGGTCTGCTTTATACCACTCGTAAACCGCGGCCGCGCGCTGGGAAACCTGGTACTGGCGCGCACGACAGAAGACGAGTTCACAGAGGAAGATGTCGAATTCCTCAGCCAGGCTGCCGGGCAGATAGCCATCGCAATTGAGAACGCCTTGGCGTATGAAGAGATCTTGAAACTGAAGGAAAAATTGGCGCAGGAGAAGCTCTATCTCGAAGAAGAAATTCGTAGCGAAGGGAATTTCGAGCAGATCGTCGGGAAAAGCCCGACACTCAAGCATGTTCTGAAACTGGTTCAGACTGTCGCAGCCAGCGATTCGACGGTCTTGCTGCTCGGTGAGACTGGAACAGGTAAGGAGTTGATTGCCCGTGCGATTCACGAGCATAGCCGGCGAATGGGACGGACGTTCGTGAAGCTGAACTGCGCAGCGATTCCAACGGGTCTATTGGAAAGCGAGTTGTTTGGACACGAAAA
>DATIYR010000234.1:0-19215 GCA_035517535.1 Terriglobales bacterium | reverse complement strand
GGCCACCGACTTGCCCACTCCGCTGCGCCCAAGGATGCACACCGTCTCGCCGGTTTTCACGTTGAAGCTGACGTCATTAAGAACATGTTTGTCACCGAACTTTTTTGAGACGTGCCGAAATTCGATATAAGGTCCCTCCGCATCCGAGGGTTGCAGCGGTTGGTCGGTCGATTCCGCCGGGAGTGGCGTTGTCTCGAAACTTGAGTGACTTCCGTTCTCTCCGGGTCCGTTCATAACGGTGCGCTCATCATATAGGGAAGCCGATCTTAAGCACGAGGTTCCAGAGCGAATTCCCGCTTTGCCTGCTCCCATTCTTCCGGCGTATTCAGATTGCGAAACAGCTCGGCCCCAAAGCCGTTCGCTTTCAACTCGCGATCGAAGATTGTACGCAGAGTGACACGATCAAAGAGTACGTCAATTTTATTTCTGCCCTCGGTCAACGCCTGCTCAGCAAGAGAGCAAAACTCTTTGCGATAAACACAACACAGGGGTTGAAAATAACCGTTACTCGATGGCACCGTGACAGTTGCGCCAGAAGCTTGCGCCTGCGCAAGTAGATATTTCAGCAGTCGCGAATTCAAAAACGGCAGGTCAACGGCGAGAATCAGGTTCCAGTCTGAGTTCGTGGAGGCCAGTGCGGCATGAATTCCACCCAAAGGACCGCGGCTGCAAAGGATATCCGTTACTGTCGGCGCGAAAACCTCAAATTTCTGCGGATCGCCGACAATCCTGACCTCGTCAGTCGCCTGTCGCGCCAATTCGACGGCACGCTCAATCAGCGGCTTGCCCCCAAGCTCAAGGAAGGCTTTATCTGAGCCCATACGCGAGCTTTTGCCTCCACTGAGAATAAATGCGGCCGTGGCATTCATATTGCGATCATACCGTCCTCGTGTGAGCTGTTTTTAAGAAGACTCAGCTGTCGAGTTGGTACACGAAAGTAACCTACCGCATTTCGCCAATTCATTGGATTATGGGTTTGCCTATGCTTGCCAGTTAGGCAGAATTCTTATGCCCCAGAAGCTGTTAGATGTGCTCCTCCTAGGCCATTGTTCTCACGAGTTTTCCTGGCCGCGGCGCGCCGCGGATGGTGAGTACTACCAGGTCTGCCTGCTCTGCGCTGCCGAGTTCAAGTATGACTGGGCCACCATGCGCCGCACCGAGCGCCTGAAGACGGCACCAGAAAGCACCGCAACGGGAAAACGCCGGCCTCATACGACGAAGTCGACATGGGTACCGCGCGCGCGTCGAATCAAAATGGAGACGCCGGTGCGCTATCGCGTCAAAAATCTGGGCACCTGGAACGAGGGCACGATTGAGAACCTCAGCCAGTCGGGCGTCCTGCTTACCGGTGAGGAACGCTTTCCGGAAAACACCTTAATCGAAATGATTTTCGAAATGCCAGAGGCAATTTCCGGCCAGAAGAACAGCAAGGTCTTATGCCAGGGGCGGATTACGCGAATGAAAAATGCGCGCGAGAAAGATCAGCCGTTGCAATTCGCCGCCTCGATTCTCGATTACAAGTTCATCCACTGAGTTGGCTTGCCCATCGGAAGGCGCTTCCAGCAAACATACTTCGCGCATTGGGGCAGTTCCGACCTATAGATTAAGCTGCGTGCTTCCGTTCCGCGCGCCGGGTGCCCCGCGGGAAGCGCGTCAGCTGAGTTGCCGCTGACATTATCACGCCTTGCACCAGGAAGAGCCTTCGCTCCCGCTCGTGGTCGAATACAAGAATTTCGGGCATGATCGTCGTCAACGCTGCCAAGCCGAAATCAATGTCGCGATGGTTATGAAATGTGATGGTCTTCTTAATGCCGCCGGGATAATCCGTCAGTAAGTTCACCGCGACCATTGCCCCGGCGCTGACCAAAGCTCCGATTGCGGCCCGCTTGTTGCGGCGCCAAAACGACGCGGCGCCGACCAGCAGAACTCCAGCATTTATGTAATCAATAACGGCGTGGGCTTTCGGGTCGATTACCTTCGGAAGTGGTTTGACGGCCGTCAGTGCAATTTTGTTCAAAATTGGCATAGGTTCTCCCGCGCTCCAGATGTCTGATGAATATGGCTGACTTGGGGTTTACAGAGCAACCAGAAATTGTAAGCCGCAGGAAGTGCCCGGGCTGACGGCGGATGTCAGGTTGCGAAAATTATTTTTGACTTGTTTCTGTGGTTCCCACGGCTGGGGTGGCCAAAGTCCTCAGCCGCTTCACGATCGTGTTCATCGCCTGGTCGAAGTTTTTGTCTCGATTGCCGAGCAATATTGCGCCACGCACGTACTCCGTGACGGTCCAAAGTGCAATGTGCGTCTTGGGATCGAGAATCACCAGTCGAAGCTGACCGAGCACGGGCAGTCTGAGTCCGGTATCGCTGAGAGCCCAACTGATGTCGAGCACGACGTCGGATTCGGATGGCGAGGAGACGATCTCATAATGGCCCCAGCTCTTCATCGCGGCATAAAACTGGTTATACGGACGATCTGGGCCACCATCGAATACGGTTTGGTCGATCACTGTTTCTAAGCTTTCGCCACCACCATTTGCAATGAATGCCTTTTGCGCACCGCTGATTTGTGCAGGTACTGGTGCAGGTGTGGGTACCTTGGACTGTTGCGCATTTACCAGCTGAGTCACGAAGATGATCGCGAGGGCGAGATGTAAGTTAGTTTGTCTGAAAGCCTTCATTATTCGCTCCACAAGAATGCGCTCGTTCCTTGAGAGTCTAGTCGCCACTCAGCACTCGCGGAACAACACTTCCCCACGCGTAACCTCGTTGATAACCTCGATATCGATTGCTGCCGGCACCAACTTCAATGCAAAAAACAACCAAGAACCAGGAATCGCTTTGCCGAGGTTATTCGCCGGTAAAATCGCGGTGCTCGCCGAAAATTGAAGACTCATAACTTCATCACGGCTTATCTTGCGATTAGTTCAGGCAAGGAGCTGTTATGGCAAGCAATCATCAGGGCCCGCTTTGGAATGAGGATTTGGTCTTGGCAATCGGGTTAACCCTCGCGGGAATGGCCGTGCTGCAAGGTAAACTGTTCGCGGCTGCGGCAAAGCTGAACTTGCAACATCTGGAAGCTTTGCTTGGCTGGAGGGGGCTCGAATGGTGGCCGGTGCTGCTGATTGTGGGCGGGGTGGTTCTTTGGGTGCGGAGAACGCGCGCGAATAGTTCACGCAAACGTATGCAATCATCGGCGCAAAAGGGGAGCTGACAAATGAGCGACACAGAATTCAGGCGAGATCGCGGACCCGTTATCGGTGGGGTGGTCTTTATCGTTGTGGGTACGTTTCTACTGCTGGAAAAACTTGGTTACGTGCCGAACGGCTTCGTGCTCCATTTCTGGCCGATGATTCTGATCGTGATCGGGATAGTGAAGGTCGCTTACGCCGGCGGCCGGCCGACAGGAGTTGTACTCATTGGAATTGGGGTTCTGCTGCAACTGACCGAAATTGGCATCATTCACGTGAACTTCTGGGACTTGTGGCCGGTGTTGATCATCATTGCCGGGGCAGCGATGTTGTGGCAAGCAGTGGCTTGGAAACCGGCCCCATCCGTGGCCAACCCGCAGTTTGATGCGTTCTATGTTTTTGGTGGAAGTGACCGCCGGGTGAACACGAAAAACTTTCAGGGCGCGCGCCTGTTTGCAGTGTTCGGCGGATACAAAGTTGATTTTGCGAATGCCGATATTGAGGGAGATCAGGCGGTACTCGAAGCCAACGCGGTTTTTGGCGGAGGGGAAATTCGTGTTCCCGAACACTGGTTAGTCGTGCTGCAGGGGACGGGAATTTTTGGCGGTTACGAAGATAAAACGCGGCACGTGCAAACCGACGCTTCGAAGCCGACCAAGACTCTGGTCGTGCGGGGAGTGGCCGTTTTCGGCGGAATCGAAATCAAGAACTGATCGCGCGAGATGAACCCCATCCTTATCAATTCGCGACGGCTCGCACTGTATCTTTCCGCGTGGGGACCGATTTGCGCGATCGTTCTGTATCTTTTCGTGTCGCTCGGCGGCTTGACCTGGGCGCGCGCAGCAGCGCTTGGGATTCCCCTGTGTCTGATTTATGCGTTTGTTTGCCTTTCTGCGTGGTATTCATGCCGCACTATTCCGCTAGAAAATTCCGGTGCGTGGCTGGCACATCTGGCGGGAGCGCTGGTCGCAAGTCTGTTGTGGATCCTGATTGCGCGACTGATTGCGGATTTGCTATCTGCCACGCCAACATTTTCGCGTCTGGACCAACAGCTGGCAGGCGTGTACCGAATTCTCTTTGGAACCGGAGTACTGCTTTATTTGCTGGCGGTGGCCTTGCATTATGTGCTGCTTTCGAACCAAGCCGCGCAAGAGGCGGCAAAGCGCGAAGTGGAAGCGCGCGCATTGGCGCGCGAGTCGGAACTGAAGGCGCTCAAGACCCAGGTCAACCCGCATTTCATCTTCAACTGTTTGAACTCGATCAGCGCGTTGACTTCGAGCGATCCCGCGACTGCGCGCGAGATGTGCATTCGTTTGGGCGAATTTCTGCGCAAGACCCTTGGCATTGGAGAGAAATCGCAAATTGCGCTGGGCGAGGAGCTCGAACTGGTGCACGCGTATTTATCGGTTGAGCAGATTCGATTTGGAAAACGGCTGAGCCTCGAAGAACGAACCGATGCCGGCGTCTTGCCTTGCCTGGTACCACCGCTTCTGTTGCAGCCGCTGGTCGAGAACGCGGTTCGTCATGGGATCGCGACGCTGGCGGAAGGTGGATGGATTCGGCTCGAGATCATGAACGGTTCGCCGGAGAAGCTCTCGATTCGAATTGAAAATAATTTTGATCCGGAAGCTCCGCGACGCAAGGGCGCGAATATCGGATTGAAAAATGTCCGCCAGCGTCTGGATACAACCTACGGCAATCGGGCGAAGTTCGATGTACGCACAAACGAAGATCAATTTCAGGTCGCGCTCGAACTGCCGGCGGAGAAGTCTGCATGAAAATGGACTCTCGCATTCGGACGCTCATTGTGGATGACGAGGACCTGGCGCGGCAGATCATTCGCGAGATGCTGCAGAAGCACTCGGAAATTGAAATCGTGGGCGAATGTTCAAATGGATTCGACGCGGTGAAAGCTGTGGCGGAATTAAAGCCCGACTTGCTATTTCTCGATATCCAAATGCCCAAGCTCGATGGCTTCGAAGTGCTCGAACTGATTGGGAATGAGATTGCCGTTATTTTTGCGACCGCCTACGACGAGCATGCGTTGCGAGCATTTGAAGTGCACGCGGTCGATTATCTGCTGAAACCGTTTCGCGCGGAGCGATTCGAAGCCGCTCTGGAACTCGCAAAACAGCGCATCGGGAAGAAGATGCCGGCCAGTCTGGAGCAGCTTTCGACCACGGCACGCGATCCGGGGCAATATGCGGAGCGCATCGTGGTGAAAGACGGCACGCGCGTGCAAATCATTCCGGTTGAAAAGCTCGATTACGCAGAAGCGCAGGATGATTACGTCGCACTGGCGAGCCAGGGCAAGAAATATTTGAAGCAGCAAACGATCTCAAGTTTGGAGTTTGCTCTCGACGCAAAGAATTTTGTGCGAATCCATCGTTCTTATTTAGTAAATCTGGAACGGGTCACGCGTTTAGAGCCCTACGGCAGGGACACACACGTAGCCATCTTGAGTGATGGCGCGCGCTTGCCGGTCAGCCGCGCTGGACTAAAACGGCTGGAAGCGTTTCTGAAAGGCAAGTGAGTATTGAAGGATGAACGGGCGAGCTCAGCGCAAGGCTAAACGGCAACCGGCAGCGGGCCTTGAGTCTGTTCTTGCTGCACCGTTGACTTCGGGGCGGGAATGCGGGCGAGGATCCGCGTCCCAGTTTTGTCCGATTCAATCAGCAGCTCGCCGTGGAATTGGCGAACCCGTTCTCGCATTCCGCGAATTCCGACCCCTGAACTGCACGACTGAATCTCGGCCAACTTTGGGGGTGACATACCTTTGCCTTGGTCGCGGATCTCGACGGTTACGGTGTCGTCGGCGAGCGCAATTTCGATCGCCGCAGTTTTGCTTCCGGAATGCCGGTGAATGTTGGTCAGAGCTTCCTGCACCACGCGGAAGATGACCAGTTCCATGTCGCGCGGGAGACGTTCAAAATTATCGGAGATACTGAGCGACAATTTCAGACTGCTGCGTGAGCGCAATCCATCCAAATACCAACCGAGAGCAGCACCCAGACCGGCTTCATCGAGCAGGGGCGGATGCAACAGATAAGACATGGTACGAATTTCGCGATGCAGTTGCTGCACCAGCTGTTCGGCTTGCCGGACGCTGTTGCTCAGCAGCGGCCCGCTTCGTTCCGCCTGCTGGCCCAGCTGAGCCAGATTCATTCCGAGCACGGTTAAAGTTTGCCCGGCACTGTCATGCAGTTCACGCGCAATGCGGCGGCGCTCCTGGTCTTGCACTTGCAGCAAGCGTACGGACAAGCTCCGCAGCTGCTCGGATTGCCGCAACACATCCGTATTTCGCCGCTCCAGCTCGGCGGTGCGAAGCCGGACTTCGGCGTCCAGGGTCTCCGAAAGCTTGCGGAAACGTTCCTCGCTTTCCCGCAACGATTGCTCAATGCGTATGTGCGCAGTAATATCTCGCGCCACCTTTGACGCTCCGACCACGCATCCCGCGGAATCTCGGATTGGAGAAATTGTGAGTGAGACGTCGAGCAGGCTGCCGTCTTTGCGCTTGCGAACCGTGCGGAAATGGTCGATGCGTTCTCCGCGCCGCAGGCGGGCAAGAATATCACCTTCTTCAGCGAGCCGCTCGGGTGGAATAATCACGGTAATGTGTTTCCCTATCGCCTCCTCGGCGGTATAGCCGAAAATTCGCTCGGCACTTTTGTTCCAGCTGGTGATAATTCCATCCAGGCTCTTGCTGATAATGGCGTCGTCGGAGGAAGTAACGATCGAGGCCAGCAGTTCCGCTTCGAGCCGCAATTTGTGTTCAAGGTGCGCGGTCTCGCGCTGGATATTGGAAATGGCAAGGCGGGCTGTCACCCGCGCCAGCAATTCGCGCGCGGAGAAAGGCTTCAGCAGGTAATCATCGGCGCCAGCGACCAAACCTTCGACTCTCGATTCTTCTCCGGCGCGGGCTGAGAGCAGCATGACCGGAATGCTTCTGAGCGACTCATCGTTGCGTATCGCCTGTAGTAATCCAAAACCGTCCAGGCGCGGCATCATGACATCGCTAATGATCAGGTTGGGAGCGCGCTCAAGAGCGCTCTTGAGCGCCGCTTCGCCGTCTTCCACCGCGATAACTTCATAACTATCGCTCAGCAACCGGCGCACGTACTCCCGCATGTCAGCGTTGTCATCGGCAACTAAAATGCGAGGTCGCGGCCCGTGAAGGGTCGAGGCAGCAACTTCGATGGACGCTGGCAGTGGTGAGATTGGAATTTCATCTTCGTCTTCATGTGCATCCGAAAGCCAGCGGAGAACTTCCTGCAGGTATGCATCGCCGCCCGTGCCAGAGGCCAGGGTCCGTCCGGCTCCAACACGGTGGGGCGGCAGATGATCTTTGCCCAGTGGAATTGAGACGGTGAATGTGCTGCCGCGGTCTACCTCGCTCTCCACGCGGACGTTTCCACTGTGCATTTTGGCAAGCTCCTGCACCAGGGCAAGACCGATTCCGCTGCCTTCATACGAGCGCCCGCGGGCACCCCTGACGCGATGGAAGCGTTCAAACAACTCCGGAATCTCCGCAGGTGGAATACCGGTTCCGGTGTCCTTGACCGATAGTTCGACTGCTCCATTCACGGCGTGTAACGAAACGCGAATCTGCCCGTCAAATGTGAATTTGAATGCATTCGACAGCAGGTTGAAAACAATCTTCTCCCACATCTCGCGGTCTACATAGACCGGCTCAGAAAGGGGTGGACAATCGATCAGAAGCTGCAATCCTGCACGTTCGGTTGCAGATTCGAACATGCTGGCCAAGTCTGCGGTCAGAGTGCTGAGGTCGATGGGTTCATAACACGCCTGAACACGCCCGGCCTCGATACGCGAAAAATCCAGCAGCGTATTCACAAGTTTCAGCAGGCGCAAAGAATTTCGGTGCGCCACTTCCAGGCGCTGGCGCTGCTCAACTGACAAACCGGCTTGCTCAGCCAGCGTGTCTTCGAGTGGGCCGAGCATCAGCGTAAGCGGCGTGCGAAATTCGTGGCTGACGTTACTGAAGAACAGGGTCTTGGCGCGATCGAGTTCAGCGAGGGCTTGAGCGCGCTCACGCTCCGCGTCGTAGGAGCGGGCATCGGCCACGCTGTTTGCGATCTGGTGCGCCACCAATCGGAAGAAGGTGTGATAAGCATCCGTTGGCGCTTTGTGAGGATTTACTGCCGCGAGCAGAAACCCGAGAGCATGCTCGCGGCCCACTTCGCCAATGGGCAGAACCAGCGCGCTCTGCGGCGGTACTTTCCAGTCTCCCAGGGGAAGCGGACCCGGCCACTCGGCGAGATTTCTCAGCTCTACCATCTCGCGGGAACGCGCAGCGGCAAGCAGTTGCGCGGCAGGCTTAGAATCCCGCGCAGTCAGAGCTGCGCAAAGCGGATGAGATGGATCAATGCCGGAAGCGCCAAGAATACGAAGCGCATCGCCCGGGCCGGCCTGACAAAGAATGGAAAATGGCAAGTCGTGCAGATTCTCGGAAAGAGTCTCGGCAGCGATTCGGAGAGCATCGGGTTCACTGTTCGCATTCACAGCACGCGCGGCCAGATCGCGCAGGGTGCGCAGGCGACGTTCGCCGACTACTTTGTCCGTGGTTTCCATTACTGCCGTGAACACACCACCGACAATCCCGGTTTCTATGCGAATCGGGCTAAATGAAAACGAGAAGTAACACTCTTCCGGATAGCCACGCCGTTGAAGCATTAAAAGAAGATCGTCGGACCAGGTAGCGTGACCAGAACTGACGACGCCGTCGAGCATCGGACCGATGGTGTCCCAAATCTCCGCCCAGCAAACGCGGCAGGGCTGACCGAGCGCCCACGGATGTTTTCCACCAAGAATGGCACCGTACGCGTCGTTATAGAGCACGACGTACTGCGGGCCCCAATACATGACGATTGGGAAACGGGATGCGATACAGATGCTGACCGAAGTTTTTAGGCTCTGAGGCCACTGCTCGACCGGACCTAAGGGTGTCTTGGACCAATCGAGGTTTCGCATGCGCTCGGCCATTTCGCTATCGCTCGTTAGGAAATCCAAATCGGGGTTTCCTGCCACATTCGTGGTGCTCCGAGTTGTCTCTGTTTCGAAACGCTCTGCGCCGGAAGTACTTTCTGCAACCGAGTCGATGGCCTTTGCTAATTGTTGGGAGATTTTTGATTTGGCGATAAAACCTTTCGCGCCCGCCTGCACCGCAGCTCTCTGCATCACTTCGCTGTCATTTTGGCTGACGATAAGAATTTGAGAATTGGGCGTCTGCCGCCGGATAAACTTCGCGGCATCGAGTCCATTCATGTCGGGCATCGAGAGGTCAAGGAGGATCACATCGGGCTTGAGTTGGCGAGCCTTCTCTACCGCCTCGCGGCCGTCGGCGGCTTCTCCACATACGCGCCAATCGTGCCTCGATTGAATGAGTGACCGCAAGCTGCGGCGAAACAGCTCATGGTCATCCACAATTAAAATTTCGACTGGATTCATTAAAAGATTGCTCAGCCATCGTGCTGTGACTTAATGCTCTGCCGTCAAACTTCCCGAATCCTAACCGGGCAACAGACTGTCAAGGAATTCGAGACCTGCGCTAAGCAACTCACGTACAAGCAAAATGCAGGAGCCTAGTAACTCTCAAGGATGCAACAGCGGGTGAGATGATCGAAATACAGTGATTCCTGTATGGCGGCGGGATTCGATTTCCTGGGACCGCTCTCCTCGAAACGTCCCATGCCAGCACAGGGTGCTTGACGTACAATGTTACTTTTTTCCGACCAGAATTCGAACCGTTTAAGGGGGGGACTTGAACCGTTTCTATCTGCTGTTGTGTGCAGTATTGCTTGTTCCTAATTTGAATGCACAGCTGGACGACTCCACTCGGCAACTTTCGCACGACATCTTCAAACAACTGATCGAGATCAATACCACAGATTCGGTGGGCAATGTGAGTGCGGCGTCGGAAGCGATGGCGCAGCGGTTTCGTGACGCGGGCTTTCCGGAGAGCGACATTTATATCGGCGGCCCAAACGATCGCAAGAAGAATGTTGTCGTGCGGCTGCATGGATCGGGAAAACATAAACCGGTCTTGCTGATCGGACATCTCGATGTGGTGGAGGCGCGCCGGGAAGATTGGACGACGGATCCATTTCAATTCGTCGAAAAAGACGGTTATTACTATGGCCGTGGAACGCAGGACATGAAAGATGGTGACGCGATCATGGCGACGACCCTCATTCGCTTTAAGAAGGAAGGTTATGTTCCAGACCGCGACATTATTCTTGCGATGACCGCTGATGAAGAAGGCGGGAAGTCGAATGGCGTCGATTGGCTGCTGAAGAACCATCGCGACCTGATCGATGCCGAGTTTGTACTCAATCACGATGGCGGCGAAGTTCAGCTGGACCATGGCAAACCGCTGGCGTTCGTGGTGGACGCGACGGAGAAGCTTTACTCGGACTATCAGCTTGTGGTCATCAATCCCGGCGGTCACAGTTCCCTGCCGCGGCCGGACAATGCAATTTATGAGCTGTCAGAAGCGCTCATTAATCTCGAACATCATAAGTTTCCATTCGAGCTGAACAGCGTGACCCACGCGTATTACGAACACCTGGAGACGGTAGACGGGCAGCGCGCTGCGGACATCAAGGCGATGTTGCAGACGCCACCGGATCCCGCGGCTGTGGACCGTTTATCGCAAGACCCGATCGATAATTCGCGGCTGCACACGACGTGCGTTGCCACGCGCGTTTCTGCCGGTCACGCAAACAATGCCCTGCCTGGGCGCGCTGAAGCAGTGGTGAATTGCAGGATTCTCCCGGGACACTCCAAACAAGAGATTCGGCAAGAGCTGGTAGATGTGTTTGACGATGCGAAGGTTCAGGTTCGCTACATCACGAATGCCGGCGAGATTCTCGATAGCATTCCTGATCAGCATTCGTTTGCGCCACCGCCGCCGCGACCGGAGCTGTTCGCAGCACTCAGGACCGTGGCGGACAAGATGTGGCCGGGGATCCCGGTTTTCCCGACCATGGCGACCGGAGCTTCGGACGGCGTTTACACGATGAACGCCGGCATTCCGACCTATGGCGTCTCAGGAGTGGAAATGGAACGGGATGATCATCGCGAGCATGGGCGGGATGAGCGGGTCCCGGTGGAATCGTTTTATAAGGGAGTGGATTTCTATTACAGGTTTATGAAGACGCTGACTTCCTCGGAGTGACCTTCAATTCAGACGAAATCGAACGCTTAGTGGTCTAGCGGTAATACAAGGAAGGTCAAAATCCCCACCCTGTCGCTCCAAATGCGGGAGCGACAAGGGTGGGGCAACCTCAAGTATTAATTTAATTCTGAAGCGCCGAAATTTTATAGAGAACGCTGGCGTGGGGCTCTAGCTCGATCTGCACGCCAGCTTCTCTGCCGAGAGAAGAATGAGTCCACAAGTCGCGAACCTCGGCGGAACCGGCATTTACGCCAACTTTGCTCCAGGGAAGATCTATTCGCGCTGAGCCGTCTCCGAGATTGAATACGGCGACGTAGTGATCACCGCTGTCGGGAGCATCAGCCACCCACGCGCGAATGTTTCCATCTTCAAGCGACTGATGATTGTGACTGCTGTGCTGATTGACGGCGAGAACTTCGTCATTTGTAATTAACGCCAGTGTCGCTGGATCGAGGCTGGGAAGGTCGCCGCCAAAAATCAACGGTGAGCGAAAGATCGACCACAGCGTCATTACGGTTCGTTGCTCATCGAGTGTGAATTTCGAGGGCGAGCCGCCGCCTTCTTTCGCTGTGACTCGCAGTTTGCCCAACGGGAGCATGTCGGCGTCCGGCCAGGAGTCGTTCTTGCCGACGAATTCGGCCCACTCGCGCGTGTAGTCGAATTGCTTCCTGAGCAGCTTCCAGTCGTCCCAGAAGTCGTCGGAGATGCGCCACATCTGCGCATATTTTTCGAAAAACTCGGCTTCTGTAATTGGCGCCGGACCAGGAGAAATGCTTAGCACCATCGGCCTGCCGGTTTTGCGAATCGCGAGCGCAAGGGCTTTGATTTCCGCCGGCTGATAGAGATGGCTGCCCATGTCGTCGGCTTTGATGAAATCGACTCCCCACGATGCGTACAGCTCGGCGATCGAATCGTAGTAAGCCTGAGCTCCGGGCTTGGTGGTGTCCACGCCCCACATATCGGGATTCCAGCGGCAGGGATTATCTTTATCCGCGACCTCCGCGGCGTGATACGACGTGCCTTTGATAGGCGTGTTCTCTTCGACTGCCTGCCGCGGAATTCCGCGCATGATGTGAATACCGAACTTCAGGCCTTGGCTGTGAACGTAGTCGGCGAGAGGTTTGAATCCAGCGCCATTTGCGGACGAAGGAAAGCGATTCAGCGCGGGGATGAGGCGACCGTATTTATCCATCGCCAGTCTTGCACCGGGTATGTAATCGTGGCCCTGCGCATTCGGCTCGTACCATTGAATATCGACGACGATGTATTCCCAACCATGCCTGGCGAGTTCGCGGGACATCGCGTCGGCGTTGGCTTTGACCTGATCTTCGCGAACCGTTGTGCCATAGGAATCCCAACTGTTCCAGCCCATCGGCGGAGTGGGGGCGACAGGCGTAGGCGTTTGCCCAGAAACCAGCGGGATCGCAACCAGGACAATGACAAATGCGGCGAGATGGCGAAGTCGCCTCATTGGAAAGGCTCGAAGCAGAGCTCGGCGCTCTAGCTCTTTTTCGGGCGAAACGATAGGCAATAAACGGCACCAAGAACGGTTAGCAGTGCGCCCCACCAAACAGACGCGTGCTTGTCAGCTAAAACGGTATCTGGCAGATTCGACCATTCAGTCAAGCCAGTGATGAAAATCATTACACCGTAGACCAGAAGCAACACGCCTACGAAAAACCAGACCGGAATGATGTGATGCTTTTCAGTCATAGAATCACCAGAAGATTATCTGCAGAATGACCAACAGCACGAGAGCGACAATTCCCCAGACCAGCGGACGATGCCAGAAGCTTGCGTGCTCCTCGTGGGCGATGGGGGTCAAACTGTAAACCAGACCCACGAGTTCCTGGTCCGGCCGTGGCTTGGTGACGAGTGTGACCAGCACAGTGACGACAACGCAGGTCACGCACGACCACAGAGATTGGAACATATCCTGCGCCAAACCCTGGGCCAGCGGCGAGCGCGCGAACACTGGCACCCAGCGCACGGGATCAATTTTCATGAGCGAGAACATCGTGACTGATGCGGTGGTTCCGGCCAGCAGACCCCAGAATCCTGCCCAGCGGGTTACGCGCTTCCAAAGCATTCCAAGCAGAACGGTACCGAACAATGGCGCGATGAAAAATCCGAACAGCGCCTGAACGTAATCCATGATGCTGGCGAATCTCATCACGAAATATGCAGTTCCAATACTGATGAACAATCCAATGATGGTGCACCAGCGCCCCATCGAGACGTAATGCTGGTCAGCCGCGGTTTTGTTCAGGTAAGGACGATAGATGTCATAGGTCCAGACGGTCGCGAAGGCACTGACGTTGCCGGCCATGCCGGCCATGAATCCCGCAACCAGCGCGGTGATGCCGAGGCCAAGAAGTCCCGGGCCGCAATAGCGAGCCAGCATCAGGGGCAGAACTTCGTTAAAGCTGTGCTGGCCGGCTTGCAAACTGCTTGCGGGATAAAGATGCATGGGCAGGACCGCGCGGCCGAGCAGGCCCGGCAGGATCACGATGAGCGGTACTGCCATTTTGAAATATGAGCCAATGATTGGCGCCATCTTGGCGGAGCGAATGTCTTTGGCCGAGAGCACACGCTGAACGACGAGAAAGTCTGTCGTCCAATAACCCATTGACTGCACCGCGCCGAGGCCGAAGACGATTCCAATCCAGTTGATCCCCATGGGATTGTGCGAAAACGATCCCAGCGGCGCCCACATGTGAGTGAAATCCTGGCCGGGAAAATTCTGATGGATGCGAGCAACCATGCCGCTCCAGCCATTGGTTTCAACCATGCCGAGGATGGGGATGAGCAGCGCGCCGAACCAAATCAAGAAAAACTGCAGAACTTCATTGAAGATTGCCGAGAACAATCCGCCGGCCGCAACATACACACCGACGGTCAGCGATGAGACCCAGATACTGAAGTTGATGTTCCAGCCGAGCACGACTTTCATCACCACGGCCATCGCATACATGTTCACGCCGGACATGAGGATGGTCATGACGGCGAAAGTGATGCCGCTGAGCGCGCTCGCCTCCGAACCGTAACGAAGCTTCAGATATCCGGGAACGGAGTGGGTTTTGCAGATGTAATAGAACGGCATCATCACCAGACCAAGAAACACCATGGCGGGAATAGCGCCGATCCAGTACCAGTGGGCGGCCAGGATGCCGTATTGATAAGCAGAGCCCGCCCAGCCGAGCAATTCGAGCGAACCTAGATTCGCGGAAACGAAGGCAAGGCCGGCGACCCAGGCAGTCATTTCGCGGCCGGCAAGAAAAAAATCTTCACCGGTGTTCGCGAAGCGCTTCAAATAAAAACCGATCGCGAGGACCAGCAAGAAATAAAAAGCGATGATTGCCAGGTCCACGCCGGAAAGGTGCACCAGCCGTTCTGCTACGAACACCGCGAAGAGCGGAGTCATTTCGGCTCCTTTGTTTGTCCGTAATAGGCACTGCTTCCGTGCTTGCGAAGGTAATGCCGGTCGTGCAGGGGTTTGCCAATCGCATCCGCCTCAGCATTGATGGTCACGGTGAACAAAGCCATCCGGGCAATGGATTCAAGCACGACGGCATTGTGCACTGCGGCGCTCACGTCCGGGCCCCAGGTAAATGGACCGTGATTCGCCACCAGAACTCCGGGCACGGAAGCGGCGCTACGATTTTGAAATGCACGAACGATGGCGTGACCGGTATTTTTCTCGTACTCGCCGGCGATTTCATGCTCCGGCATGGGATCGGTTACCGGCACCGGGCCATAGAAATAATCAGCATGAGTTGTGCCGAAACACGGAATTTCCCGTCGCGCTTGTGCCCATGAGGTCGCGTGTTCGGAATGGGTATGGACGACGCCGCCGACTTCGCGGAATGACTTATACAGGACGAGATGGGTGGGAAGATCCGAGGACGGACGCAAGTCACCTTCAAGGATTCGGCCTTCAAGGTCAGTGAGAACCAGATGCTCAGGCTTCATCTTATCGTAAGGAACGCCACTCGGCTTGATCACAACCAGATTCTCATCCCGATCGATACCGCTGGCATTACCGAATGTATAAAGCACGAGCCCGCGCCGCACCAGTTCCAGATTAGCTTCCAGCACTTCTTCGCGCAGCCGCTTCAGAAACGGTTTAGGTCGAGTAGCGTGACGGCTCGGCAAGCGCTGCGGCCCTCCAGAAGTTGAGACGATTTTCCGTTGCATTTACCGGGTTGAGAATCGAAATACCGTGACCCTATGGAACTTCTGTCCCGGCTTGAGTTCGGTCGTCGGAAATTTCGGGTGATTCGGCGAGTCCGGGAAGTGCTGGGTCTCCAGACACAGCGCGGCGTGACGCGGGTATGCGATCCCGTCTTTGCCTTTGAGGCTTCCATCCAGGAAATTTCCGGTGTAGAACTGCACGCCGGGTTGGTCGGTAAATACTTGCAGCACGCGGCCGGAGTTGGGCTCGTAAACTTCGGCGGCTTCGGCAAATTTTCCGCCATTGTCGAGCACCCAGTTGTGGTCATAACCGTGACCGAACTTCAGTTGCTGGTTGTCGTCATCGATTCGCGCACCCACGGCCGTAGGTTTGCGGAAATCAAATGGCGTACCAGCGACAGAAGCCAGTTCTCCGGTTGGGATTGAATTCACATCCATCGGCGTGTAGCGGCTGGCATTGATCTTTACCAGGTCGTGGAGAATGTCGCCGTTTCCTTGTCCAGCCAGATTGAAGTACGAGTGATTGGTGAGGTTTACGACGGTATCCTTGTCGGTGGTTGCTGAGTAGTCGATCTTCAACTCTTTCCCGATAAGCGTGTAGCGCACCACCGCCGTCAATGTTCCCGGGAAACCCGCGTCACCGTTCGGGCTGACGTGAGTGAGTTCGACTCCATGAGGAATCTCTTTCGCCTTCCACACGGCTTTATCAAAACCATGTGGGCCACCGTGCAGCGTGTTCACAGGATGGTTCGGATCCGGCCCATCATTCAGCGGAGTGTGATAGATTTTGCCATCCAATGTGAACTGGCCGCCGGCGATGCGGTTTGCATAACGACCAATGAGAGCGCCGAAAAATGCAGGATTAGGCTTCGGACCGGCGGTATAGCCGTCGAGTGAATCGAATCCGAGCACCACGTCGGCGACCTTCCCGTTCTTATCGGGCACCTTCAGCGACTGGATGATGCCTCCGTAGGTCATTATGCGGGCCTCGATCGGGCCGCTTTTCAAGGTGTAGATTTCGACAGGGGTTCCGTCGGGAGTCTTTCCGAACGGCTGTTTCGTAACCTGGGCTTGCATCTCCGCCACGATAGTTATAAGCGCAAGCACGAGAGTAAGGACCCTCATTCGCGCAACCTCCGGTTGAGTATTGGTGCCCGCGCGCCATTGAATCCAGACGCGGCATCAGAAGGGTGCATTATCTCTGATTGACGAGGCTTTGTAAACGTGTACTGCGGTAAGAATAACGTTCAGCCAATTCAACTGGGCAACGAATCCCGTGACGGGAAGTCATACCGACGCGGTTTTGAATTCCACATGCGCGCCGTCGGCGGGGGAACAAATATAAATATCTGGAGAGATTCCAGTTTGCTGCTGATATTTTTCCGCGATTTTCTCGCGAAAAACTTCCGCCTGCTTGGAAGCGACCAGGTTTACGGTGCACCCGCCGAAACCGCCACCCGTCATGCGGCCGCCGTAATACCCGGGCAGGCCTTCGGCCACTTCAACCATCACGTCCAGCTCCCGGCAGCTGACCTGGTAGAGATCGCGCAGGCTGGCGTGCGATGCGTGCATCAACCGACCCATACCGTGAAGATCATTCGCACGAAGGCATTTCACCGACTCAAGGACGCGACGGTCTTCTTCTACTACATGCAGGCAACGCTTATAAATCAGCGGCGGCATGGAGTCGCGCACGGCAGAAAGCTGATCGGGGGAAACATCTCGCAATGCCTTGATTCCCGGGTAAGCTGCCGAGAGAATTCGAACTCCCTCTTCGCACTCTTCGCGGCGCCGATTGTATTCGCCGGCCGAGTGCTCATGTTTCACTTTGGTGTTGCAGATCACGAGCTTTACTTCATCGGGAACCGGCACCAGCTGGAACTCAAGCGAGCGGCAGTCAAGCAACAGCGCGCGACCCTCTTTGCCGAGGCACGAAACAAACTGGTCCATGATTCCGACTTTGGCGCCGACGAACTCATTCTCGGCGCGGCGGCAAAGCTTGGCGATTTCCGGCAACGGGAGTTTTGCGTCGAGTAGACTCAGCAAAGCCAGTGCAGTTGAAACTTCAATAGCAGCGGATGAGCTTAGCCCCGCACCAATGGGCACTTCGCCGTGCACCAGCAAATTTGCGCCGCTCACCTTGTGACCGGCTTTGCTCAACATAACTGCAACCCCGAGCACGTAATCGCACCAGGTAGCCAGTGGCTTCTGCGGCAAGTCACGCGTATTGAACTCGAATTGTTGCTCAAATTCGGTAGACCGCAAAACCAGCTTATGGTCGGAACGGGGTGAGACCGCGGCCTGGGTGGCGAATCCGATCGCGCACGGCAGAACGAAACCTTCGTTATAGTCGGTGTGCTCGCCGATCAAATTGACGCGACCGGGCGCGCTCGAAATTTGCGGCTCGTTGTGGAACTTCTCGCGGAATCGCTCGGATAGCTCTGCAGCCTTCATCGAGTAACGTTATTGTAATGTGCTTACCAGTTCAGAGTGAAACATAAAGACAACGGAGGGAAACGTCAATCCGACTTTAGACCAGTATTCACGAAGTCGTGTTTTCTGGCTTCCAGCGCAGGATTGGTTTTCGGGCTGCGGCAGTTTCGTCGAGTCGCGAGACGCGCGTCGAGTGCGGAGCGGTGCGGACGAGTTCTGCGTCTTCCTCCACTTCCTGCGCGATCGATTGCATCGCCTCAATGAACAAATCGAGTTCCTCTTTCGATTCGCTCTCCGTCGGCTCGATCATCATGGCGCCGGGCACAATCAGCGGGAACGCGGTTGTGTATGGATGGAATCCGTAGTCGATCAGCCGCTTGGCAATGTCCATCGTGCGCACGCCTTTTTTCGCCTGCAGTTTGTCGCTGAAAACCACTTCGTGCATGCTCGGGCTTGCGTAGGGCAGGTCGTAAGTGCCTTCTAGGCCCTTGCGAATGTAGTTCGCATTCAGCACGGCGTCTTCGGTGGTCTGGCGAAGACCGTCGGGCCCATTCGCGAGAATGTAGGCCAAGGCGCGAACGAACATGCCGAAGTTTCCGTAGAAAGAGCGCACGCGGCCGATTGATTGCGGGCGGTCGTAGTCGAAGCCGAGGGTCCCATCGGATTTCGATTTCAACACTGGCTTCGGCAGAAACGGCTCGAGAAATTTCTTGATCGCGACCGGACCAGATCCGGGGCCACCGCCCCCGTGTGGCGTCGAAAACGTCTTATGCAAATTCAAATGCATGAGGTCAACGCCAAAATCACCGGGTCGAACCTTGCCAACGAGAGCGTTCATGTTCGCGCCGTCCATGTACAGCAAGCCACCCTTCGCGTGCAGGATGTCGGCGATTTTGTGGATCTCCTCTTCGAAGACGCCGAGGGTATTGGGATTGGTCAGCATCAGCGCGGCGACATCTTCGGTCATCTGCGCTTCGAGGACGCCGATGTCAACGATGCCCGCCGAATTTGATTTCAGGTTTTCGATCCCATAGCCGACCATCGCGGCAGTCGCAGGATTGGTGCCATGCGCGGAGTCGGGGATGAGAACCTTTTTCCGCGATTTCGCTTTTGAGTCGTGATACGCGCGGACCATCAGAAGTCCGGTAAGTTCGCCATGCGCGCCAGCTGCCGGCTGCAGCGTGATCGCGTCCATGCCGGTGA
>DATIYR010000233.1:0-3434 GCA_035517535.1 Terriglobales bacterium | reverse complement strand
GCAGAGTGGCCGCACGGCCGAAGCTCTGGCCGTGCTTAGTAAGTTTGACGACAACTTCCCCGAGTCATTGTTAATCCGCGATGCGCATGTGCTCTACGCGAGCGCACTCATTTCCGACAATCGCCCAAAAGAAGCCGTCGCGGTGCTCGAAAAGGACCGGGAACCCATCCGCGCTGATCTTGAATTGACGCTGGGTCGCGCGTACGAAGCCGCCGGCGATCCGGTCAAAGCCGTCTCAGTTCTCAGGCATTTATATTTCGGACTGCCATTGAGCTTCGAGGCCACGGTCGCGCAAGCTGAACTGCAGAAATTGTCTTCCACGCCCGGCGTCGCTCCTACCAGCTTTGGAGACGAGAAGAGCCGCGCCGATGCGCTCGTCCGCGCACGCCGTTTCGACGATGCAGCCGATGCATATCGCGAATTGCTGAATCGCGCCACGCCGACCGATAAACCTGAGATCCAGCTTGCGCTTGCCGAATCGCTGTTTCATTCCGATCATGAGCGCGAGGCAAAGAAGTTGCTCGAATCGGTTCCGACTCCCTCGCCCGAAATTACCGCACGCAAGCTCTACGACATCGGCGAAATGCAGCGTGCTTCAAATGACGACGACGGCTTCATACGAACCGTCGATGAAATTCGTCAGTCCGCGCCGACCAGCCCGTGGCTGGAGCAAGCGCTGCTTTATGTCGGCAACATTTATTTGCTGAGAAACGATTACGACAAGGCCATTGACGCTTACCGCGAGATCGAGCAGCGTTTTCCTGGGGGTGCGCGTACTCCTTATGCTCACTGGAAAGCGGCGTGGTTGAGCCTGCGGCAGGGAAGGACTGGCGAGGCGAAGAAGGGATTCGAAGAACAGATTGAGCTCTACCCGGATTCGTCTGAAGTTCCGGCTGCGCTCTACTGGCGCGCACGCCTGGCCGAGGAAGATGGCGATGTTGCGGTGGCGAGCGCGTATTACGAAAAAGTTTCTGAGCGATTCCGAAATTTTTATTACGGTCCGCTGGCGCGCGAGCGGGAGGGCAAGCTGAAGGTGGTCGGCGACCCTCCGCACTTTGCCCTGCTCGATCATGTTCCGCCAATCAGCGGAGTTGAAAACATTGCCGACGATGATCCACCAGAAGATAGCCTTCGCCTTGAAAAAGCGCGCCTGCTCGAAAATGGCGGCCTGCTCGACTTTGCGCTTCGCGAAGTGAAAGCGGCCGGCGACGAAGACAAAGGCAGCTGGGTGCCGGCCGAAACCGCGCGCATGTACCAGGATGCGGACCGCTACGACGCCGCGGTCGAAACTCTGAAGCATACCGTGCCAAATTATTTCGCCTTGGATCTTACGAACCTTCCACGTTCCTATTGGGAGGCTCTTTTCCCGAAGCCCTACTGGCCAGACGTGAAGCGCTTCGCCACTGCGAACGGGCTCGATCCATATCTGGTTGCGTCCCTGATTCGGCAGGAGTCGGAATTTAATCCCAGCGCAATTTCGAACAAGAATGCACTCGGTTTGATGCAACTGCTGCCGCACGTCGGCAAGGGACAAGCCAAGCAGATTAAGCTCCATCATTTTTCCACTCCGGAACTTCTTACTCCCACCATCAACATAGAACTGGGAACGCGATATTTCCGCTCCCTGGTCGATGAGTTCGGCGGATTCGAATACGCGCTCGCCGCTTATAACGCCGGTGACGACCGCGTGAAAGCCTGGCAATCGGCGGGAAAGTATCGCGACGTGCAAGAATTCGTTGAATCGATTCCGTTCACCGAGACCCGCGAGTATGTGCAGGCGATCATGCGCAATGCGAATGTGTATCGCCAGTTGTACGGGACACCATAAACCACGAAGCGCACGAAGTACCACGAAGGGAAAACTTCGTGGACCTTCGTGTCCTTGTGGTTAAAGAAGCCTTTCGTCGGCGTGGCGCAGGCCGGCACCTTTCACGCCCGCCGCGCCCGATTATGATGTTCCTTCATGTTCTCTCGCCGCACCGGCTGGAACCTCGCACCCAATCGCCTGACCCTTGCGCAGCAAGAAGCTGTGCGCAGCGGCAAAAAAATCATTGATCTCACACTTTCCAATCCGACCCGCGCTGGAATTGAATACGATGAATCCGGAATCCTTAATGCGCTACGCAACCCCAAGGCACTAGACTACGATCCGCAGCCGAAGGGCCTGCTCAGCGCACGCCAGGCAGTCGCTGAGTACTACGCGAGCAGATCAGCCCAGATCGATCCTGAGTCACTCGTGCTGACTACCAGCACGAGCGAAGGTTACTCGTTTGTGTTTCGGCTGCTCTGCGAAGCGGGCGATGAGGTCCTGGTTTGCAAACCAAGTTATCCGCTATTCGAGTTTCTCGCCGATCTTCAGGACGTGAAACTCGTTCCTTACTCGCTCACCTACGACCATGGCTGGCAGATCGATTTTCATACTCTCGAAAGGGCCTGCACGGAGCGCACCCGCGCAATCGTGCTGGTGCACCCGAACAATCCGACGGGATCTTATGTGAGCGATGCCGAGCGCGAGTTGCTGAATGCGCTTTGCCGCGAGCGGAATCTCGCGCTCATCGTGGATGAAGTTTTTCTCGATTACGCGCTGGACACGCAGCCACGAGCGTCGTTCGTCACAAACAATGATGTTCTGACGTTCACTCTCAGTGGTGTCTCAAAAATTTCTGCCCTCCCACAGATGAAGTTCGCCTGGATCGCTGTCAGCGGTCCGGCTTCGCAAGCTCAACCAGCCATGCAGCGGCTGGAGATCATCGCCGATACGTATCTTTCGCTTAACGCGCCCATGCAGTTGGCTGCACCGATCCTGCTCGGCCAAAGAAATACAGTTCAGCCGCAACTCGTCCGCCGAGTTCGTGAAAATTTGGCGGAACTGGATCGGCAACTTGCTCGACAGAAATGCTCTTCCCGACTGGAAGTCCAAGGCGGATGGTATGCGGTCTTGCGAGTTCCGGTCACGCGATCGGATGAAGATTTTGCAATTGAGCTGCTGAGACGCGAGACTGTCCTGGTCCATCCCGGACATTTCTATGATTTTCCTACTGATGGCTATATCGTCTTGAGCCTGGTTACGCCTGAGCAACCGTTTTCTGCGGGTATCTCGGCGCTCATGCAATTCGTTGAGCAGTTCTGATGTTCACTGCGTACTCGTGGTGTGTCTCCGCGGTCTCTGCGACAAAGCTTTTAACCGCGGAGTACGCTGAGTTAAAGCCGAGGTCGCCGAGCGGGTATCTCGGCGCTCATGCAATTCGTTGAGCAGTTCTGATGTTCGCTGCATACTCGTATGTGTCTCCGCGGGCTCTGCGGTAAAGCTTTTAACCGCAGGGTACGCTGAGTTAAAGCCGAGATCGCAGAGCGGGTATCTCGGCGCTCATGCAATTCGTTGAGCAGTTCTGATGTTCACTGCGTACTCGTGGTGTGTCTCCGCGGTCTCTGCG
>DATIYR010000232.1:0-4889 GCA_035517535.1 Terriglobales bacterium | reverse complement strand
AGGGGCTGATGAGGCGGGATGATCTCCGCCCGGTTACGGGTGACTAAAAGCAACGTCGTTGCAGCCAGCAGCGCCAATGTTGTTGGCAGGCGCCAGTTCATGATGCCGGCTCCCATTTCGAGCTGAAGAATTTGATGATCTGATGCAGGCCGAAGAGCATGAAGAGAGAAACCACAAAGATCAGCCATCCAGAAAAGAGATGAAAGAAGCCTTCCGCTTTCTCCGGATCCCAATATTGCACGATCAGTCCTGTGCCAACTATGCGAAATCCGTTCGCGGCCATGGCGATCGGAACCGAAGCCAACGCCAGCGTCCAACGTACCCACATTCGCGATTCGAGCAAATAGCCGTAAATGATGGCTAAAGTGGCTAATGACATGAGCGAACGAATTCCGCTGCATGCCTGTGCTACTTCCAGCGGCATCGATGGAAGGTAGATGACGTTACCTTCGCGCAGGACGGGCACTCCGAATATCGGTAGAGTCCAGGCGGCGAGCTTTGATGCAAGGATTTGCAGCGGAAAGGTAATTTGGTCGAACACGATCGCTGGGATCGGTACCATCAGGAGCAGGAAGGCAAGCGGGAAAAATACCGCCCGCAGCATCACCCAGCCGAAGAAAAAGATTACCATGCCGGCAGCGAGGAGAATCAGCGACGCGCGAGAAAGAAAAAGCTCAGCGCCAAAGGTGCCCACAACCAGCATCAGCAACGAGAAAACGATGACAGGCAATCCCCATGTGGAGGGTTTCGGCGCTATGGATGCAAGTTGCTGGCGGTTCTGCCAGAGGACATACCCGGAGAAAAGCGGAACGAAGAAGCCGTGCGAGAAATTCGGGTCCGACCACCACTGACGGACCAGACGGACAAGGATAGGGGAGTAGAGCCAGGCGGTCAAAAACAGCAGAGCACCAACGTACCAAAGGGTTAGGCGGCTGCGAGTGTCGACGGTTTTGGGTTCGGCAACGGGAACGGCCTGCAACACATTACTCATCTGCGGAGAACAGCCTCAACATAGTCGAACAGCAGAGTGTATGCAATCGGAATTCCGACCCTACTTGACGGGGCGATGACGCAAGCTTTTGCGACTTGCTGGATGCGGGGAGCGAATCATTGGCAATATTGACCTTAAATCGTCCGCGAGAAGAGTTTCGGAAAAAGTGGGAAAAGATTTTCTCTTTTGTGCGAGTTGGTGTAGTTTATCAGAGTTCCAGGTCTTCCCAGCTTCGTTGTAAGTTCAAGAAAACAGAGCTGCGCGACCAAAAAAGCACAGTTCTCTGGCACCAAGGTCTTGGCCCAATCCGTGCTGCTAGCACGTGCGGCCACGTCAAGAACGTCAATTCTTAACCAGCACGATCACTGGCGGGCAGCAGGCCCCCAAAAGCGAGACCCAAGTTTTGCCAGCTACCAGCAGCCATTCCAACGGACAATCCCGTTTCCTGAACGCCGTAAGCCCGGCAATGAGAGGGGTTGAAGCGGTCATCTCGGAATTGGGGCATAGCTCTGTCCCTGTCCTACTGATCGGTGAGCGGGGAACCGGGAAGCGTACGATTGCCCAACGGATTCACACCGGCTCAAGCCAACTTGACGGCGAATTTCGCATTCTGAGCTGTTCTGAGCTGGTTTCGAGCGCTATGGCGGCGAATTTAAGTTCCACAGGGACGACGCTGTACCTCGACGAGATCGGCGATTTAAGCCCAGACTGCCAGAGGGCGCTGATGGAGGGGCTGTCGAATGGTCCGGGTGAAACCCATGTGCGGGTGATCAGCGGCAGTTCGCGTGATCTTGAGCAGGAGATGCGGGCGGGTCATTTTCGCGAGGATTTGTATTACCGGCTGAGCGGAATCTGTCTTCGCATTCCTCCACTGCGGCAAAGGAAGGAAGATATTCCGGGGTTGATGAATTTCTTCCTGGTGCGGTACGGCGAGATTTTTGAGCGCTCAGTCCCCGCGCTGAGCGATTCCACCGCTCAATTGTTTGTCGAGCATTGTTGGCCGGGAAATTTGCGCGAGTTGGAAGCGGCGGCACAGGCAATTGTGGCGGTGGGCGACGAGTCGGTGGCGATGAGAGGCTTGCGCTCGGTTCTGGGCCGTCACGAAAACGGAGCAAACGGAACTAGAGTTTCCCTGAAAGATGCGGCACGGGCGGCATCACGCGAAGCCGAGAAAGAACTGATTCTGAAAGTGCTGACGCGAACCCGGTGGAACCGCCGCCGTGCGGCGCAGGAACTGCAGATCAGCTACAAAGCTCTGCTCTACAAGCTCAAACAAATTGGTACGAAGAGTACGGAACTTCAATGACTAATCACGGAGAAGCAATGAGACGTTCAATTGCAACCTCGATTGTGATGGCGCTTGCCATGACGGTCCTTCCGCTATGGGCGGGCCAGGCGGGAAATCGAGCAAAGGGTTCCGATCCCGCCCCAGACCCAAATGTTCCTGTGTCGCAGGCCGGTCCCGGATACATTATCGGCGCCGATGACACGCTGGCGATCTCGGTGTGGAAAGAACCTGACCTCAGTGAAACCTTGCCTGTGCGGGCTGACGGAATGATTTCGTTGCCACTATTGAACGACGTGCGCGCCGCTGGTCTGACCCCGATGGAGCTCGCTGCCACGATCACGACGAGGCTCAAGAAGTACGTGGACGATCCGAGAGTCACCGTTATTGTGACCCAGATGAACAGTCAGCGTGTGTATGTGACTGGAGAAGTGATGCATCCCGGGGCCATGAATTTAACGCCGGATATGACGGTGCTGCAGGCGCTTTCGAACGCCGGATTTACCGAGTTTGCGAATACGAAAGCGATTTATGTTCTGCGCGGCGAGAAAGGCGCAGAGAAAAAGTTCCCAGTGAATTACAAAAAGCTCATCAAGGGACAAGACAATTCGCAAAATATCGAACTTAAGCCGGGAGACACCATCGTTGTTCCCTAGGTTCATCAACGGAGCAGTGCGGGCGAGGTTGGCCCTGGCGATTGTGTTTCTGATCGCGATGCCGGCGCTGCGCGCACAAACCAGCAATCAAAACTCTGCGAGTACCACTCCGTCTTCATCGGGCGTAGATACGACCGCAGAGATGAGCGAGAACCCTCCGGTTTCCGGGCTGGATGAGCCATCATTTGAGCCGCGCTTTGGCACGCGCAGTTATCTTCTGCCCGGTGTGGAAGTGAGTGAGGCAGTCGATTCGAACGAGAGCAGCGTTCCCGGCGGAAACTCGGTAGGGAACGAAACCTATGCGGTCGGTTCGGTCGACCTGCAAAAATTGTGGAAGACGCATCCGTTCGATCTTGACTATCTTGGCGGCGTTGGCTGGTATACAGGGCCCTATGGCGGGGCTTATCAATTGCAGTCCTTGGCGGCAACCCAGCGCTTCTTGTGGCGCACCGGACAACTCGCCCTGCGGGACTCGTTCGGTTATCTTCCCGAGGGCACATTCGGATTTGATTCTTTTGGTGGCGCGGGGGCATTTTTGGCCGCCGGCAATTCGCCCATTAATAATGGCGGAGGTGTTCTGAATGGCAGTGGCATCCCCGGCGGAGGAGGCGGGGCCTTACTCGGCTTTGGGCAATTTGGCTCAATCGGCAATTCCCCCCGTATCAGCAACCTTGGTGTCGCAGATATTACACAGTACCTGAGCCCGCGTTCCGCCCTTGTCATAACAGGCGCCTACGGGATAACCAACTTCACGGGCAGCAACTCTTTTGGCTATCTCAACAGCCAGGAAGTCGTATCGCAGGTGGGATACAACCACTTGCTCTCGAGGAAAGACCAGATTGGACTCATGTACGCCTATGAGGCGTATCGCTATCCCAGCTCAGGAGCCGGCAGTCTGAACGTGAATGTGTTTCAGGTAATGTATGCCCACAGAATTTCAGGAAAGCTGAATTTCGTTATGGGAGGCGGGCCCGAGTTAATCCAGACTCACCAGATCCTGAATGTGCTCGGAGTTCTTTTCGTACCCGTTAACAGCCGCTCGATCAATGAATCCGGGCAGATATCGTTCAACTACCGTGCATCTTCGCGCACCAGTTTGAGTCTCGGCTATTTGCGCTATGTGAATCCAGGTTCGGGCTTTTTTGCGGGCGCCAACACAGACGCGGTCAATCTCGGAATGACCCATGTTCTTGGTCGGCGTTGGAATCTGAACGGCGAATCCGGCTATTCACGAAATTCGAAGCTGCAGGCGGTGACCGCTTCCGTCGCGAGCAACGCTCAAACCTATCACTACTGGTTTGCCGGAGTTGCGCTCAGGCGTCAATTAAGCCGGCAATTCGGCGCCTATGCCAGCTACCAATACAATGCGTTTGGCTCTGGGACGGGTTTTTGCGTTTCGTTTAGCTGTAATAGTTATGGGCGGCAAATCGGTTTGATTGGGGTAGATTGGACCCCGCATCCGATTCGACTGGATTGATCAAGCCGGCAATTGCCGGCAGAACGGAACCGTGATGATTGAGAACCGTGTACTGACAACTGATGATTACCTGGCGATGTTTAAACGCCGCCTGAAAATTATTTTGGGCTTCGCGGTGCTCGCGCCCATCGTGGGCTTCATCATTTCCTATGCCTTTCCTGCCAAATTCACCTCTCAATCGCTGGTGCTGGTCGAGGGACAAAAAGTGCCCCAGGGGTACGTTGCGCCCGTAGTTACAGAGGACCTGACTGAGCGCGTGGCAACCCTGGAGCAGAAGGCGCTCGGTGCCGACCGTCTGCGGCCTTTGATCGACCGTTTGAATCAGCAAGGAGTGCTCCACGGCGGGAACGTCGACGACGTTACGGATGAAATCCGTAACGGGGTTTCGATTGAAGCCGTGCAGGCGGTAGTCGTTCCGTCGCCAACGGGGAATCACCTGCCGCCGCGACCCGGACAAGGGGAAGTCCCGGGATTCAATGT
>DATIYR010000231.1:0-6089 GCA_035517535.1 Terriglobales bacterium | reverse complement strand
ATCACCACCAAGGGCCGGATTGTGTAGGTGGCCGGCAGTTCGTCGATTGCCGGATAGTACGGATTCCAATGAGCGGGCGGGTCGAGTTGCGTTCCAAGCTGATCGGTAGAGAGATCGTAATGCGTGGCCTCGAAACCATCTTTCTCGTAGGTGTAGGGCCGATTCGTGGCTGGATCCACGGTCGGAAGGAACTTCGATGGTCCAAAACCATGCCAAACCGGAATTGAGGGGTTGATAGTATGAGTCAAATCCACGTATTTTGCATGCTTTAACGACTGATCATAGACGTCCCACAGCGAAGTGCTTTTCGGCTCCCGATCCGTCAAGAACAAGGTGCCAGCGAGCACAACCAGTATTGCGCAGAAGGCTTTCCAACGATTCATCGGTATTCCTGCGCCTCAATCGGAGACGCGTTTAGCCTGCATTGGTCTGTAACTGTCGCCGCAAATTCCTGTCGGAGGTCACGCATATTGGTTTGGGGGAATTCGTTGGCATCGGCTGGGCTGTGGAGACTCAATCAAACATAAACAGAAGCACCACCAAGACGATTCCGCCTAACGGAACAATTACGATCGCTAAAAGTCGCTCCATTTTCAGGACTGGCGGCACCCAAACTCAAGCTATGGTTTGTCAGGGCTTTCTTTCTCCAGAATAGCTTGCTCAGTTCCCATTCGGGAGAAGAAATTGAGCGATCATAAGATTCACGAAGCGCACTCTCATGTGCATGGCGCAACCTGTGGACATACATCGGTGAAGCACGACGGTCATCAGGACTATCTTCATGACGGGCACCTGCCCCACTTGCACGGTGATCATGTCGACGAGCACCAAATAGGTGTGAGTGGGAAAAACCCTGCATCATGTACGCCGGATCACAGTTGCGGCGGGCACGAGAAAACCCATAAACACGGCCCCGCGTGCGGACACGAAGCAGTTCCACACGGCGATCACACGGATTACCTGGTAAACGGTCATCTGCATCATGCGCACGGCAGCCATTGTGACGATCACGGGTTAGCGGAAGCCCGACTGGCAGCGAAAGCCAGCTAAGGTCGATCTTCACCGATCACTTCTTACACCTTTGCTAACACCGGTCTAGGAGATGAAACCTCGGCCGGTGTTTAGTCATTCGGTACAATCTACGCTGCTGGCCGAGCGGACAAGTGTTCACCAGTGTTGCACCAAGCTTCATCAAACTCGCTCCGCTAATGAGTCGGCACTGATAATGCTCCCTCCAACTTCACCGAACCGCTCACCGTCTTCGGGTCAACTGTGATCTCTTTCAGTTTCGCCGCGACATCATTCGGGATATTGGTCTGGTAACGGCCGTCCAGAAATTTCGCGAAGAACTCTTCCATCGCCGTCACCATCGCCAAGTTGTTAATGGGTCTTTGGAATCCATGGCCTTCGTCGGGTGCAACCAAGTACCGAACAGGCTTTCCGTTGTCGCGAACCGCCGCAACGATCTGGTTGCTCTCGCGTATGTTGACGCGGGGGTCGTTCTTGCCCTGCACCACCATCAACGGCGTCACAATCGCTTTTGCTTGAGTGAGAGGAGACTCCGCGACCAAAAGCGCCTTGCCATCCGGTGTAGTTGGGTCTGCCATGCGGGTGTACATCTGCTTGCGTCCCGCTTCCCAATACGGGGGAATCGCGTCGAGCAAGGTAATCAGGTTTGAGGGAGCAACGATGGCCACCGCCGCGGCATAGACTTTCGGCGTGAAGGCCACACCCGCCAGGGTGGCGTAGCCTCCATACGATCCTCCCGCAATGCCAACACGCTTTGCATCAGCGGTTCCGTCCGCAATGAGCGCCTTCACTCCCCAGGTGAGGTCGTCCTGCATCTTGCGGCCCCACTCGCCATTTCCGGCATTCAGGAATTTCTTTCCATAACCGGTTGACCCACGGAAGTTCGGCTGCAGCACCGCGTAGCCGCGATTGGAAAGGAATTGAGCGAAAGTATCGTAACCCCATGAATCGCGCGCCCAAGGTCCCCCGTGAGGAAACACAATGAGCGGCAGGTTCTTGGCCGGAAGGCCCTTCGGCAAAGTAAGGTACGCGGGAATCTCCAGTCCATCCGAAGATTTGTAGTGAATGGACACCATGGGCGACAACGCTTCACGGGGCAGCTCTTCCCGGATGCGATATTGCAGCGTCAGCGTTTGTCCCTTGCGGTTCCACACATAGGTCTCACCAGGCTCCATGTCGCTGTGAGCGCTTACGATCCAGATATTTTCATCTTTTGAGCGCGCGCCGAAAGTGATTTCTTTGCCGGGCAGCTTTGACTGCAGCCAACGATATTCCTTCTCAAACTCCTCATCGCGGAAGTAGAGGCGTGAGCGGTCATCCTCATATCTGGTAAACAAGATGTGGTAGTCGACTTCGGAACTTTCGAAGCTATCCAGATCGACTTTGTTTTCCGGATCACTCTCGATCTTAGTGATCGCGGCATTGGTCAGGTTCAGTTCATCCAGCTCGGTGAGGTTCAGCGAGCCTTTGTTGGTGATCAGGTAAGCCTGTTCGTTTTTCGCGTCAAAGCCCTCGACGCCGCAGTTTTCGAGTACTGAGCAGCTATAGACGAGTTTGAAGCCATCGGGATCGACTCGCAGAATTTCCGTATCGCCTGCCTGATTCGTCCGCTCAGCGAGGCGCAAACTCGCTTCATGGTCGAAGTCCCAGCCCGCGATGTTCTCCGTATTCTTACGAAGCAGTTGCTTGTTGCCCGTTGAGATATGCAGTTCGTAGAGATCGTGCCAGCGCGGATCGCGATCGTTGAGTCCGATGAAGAGGATGTCGGGTTTTGACTTTGGGGCAGCGAAAATCTCTGTCCGCACGCCTTTCAGGTTCGTGAGCGCACGCGTCGCTGGCACGCCGGTCTTGGGATCGGCAGGCAAAACAGGGTCAATGGCATAGACATTGAAGTTTTCATCACCACCGGCATCCTGGGAATAAAGGATGTATTTCGAGTCCCAACTCCAGAAGTAATTGCGGATAGGACGCTGCGCCTCGGCACTCACAGGACGCGCAGCGCTGAATGGTTCGGTCGCTTTCTTAACCCAGATGTTGCGCGTTCCTTTGTACGGTTTGAGGAAAGAAATGTATTGTCCATCTGGTGAAACCTGCGCGCCGGCGATCTGGATCTCCCCGAAAAACAGGCTGCGATCAACCAGCGGAGGTTGTTGTGCTGCAGCCGAGGTTCCTGCCACAAAATTGAGAACAAGTGTGAGAATCCAAAATAGCTTCTTCATGAAATCGCCTCCATTGTTCACTGGCGTCTGCGGTTGACCTGATGAAACTAACAACGATTGTAAGACTTCGCCGCGAGAGTGCTGGGGAAATGGCGAAGTATGTGCCATCCGAGTCGAACCCGAATCCCGTTAAAGAAAGACTGATGGTCTGGAAGGCGGTGAACAGCGCAATCCCGGCCTCGAATCCGGCCCATAAGATGGTAAGAATCTCCAGATTGCGGCCACGTCGGACGATTCCGACGCGGTCTAGTTCAGAAAGCGTTAGAGTCCCCATTCAGCTACCTTATTTTCCTAGCGCGTGCGCGTTCGCTAATCGGCTTTGTTCCGGAGGAAAAATATCCAGCACGAGGGTATTCCCGCGACAAGGACGGTTTCTCACAAACTGGGAGCGTGCTGGGGAAAAAGTTGAGCCAACGGAGGGGGGCGGATGGAAAGGATTCGGAACGCAACAAAACCACGGAGTTCCGACTCGTGTTCCCGCGTAAACATCAGCAATTGCAGGGAGATGCAGAGCGCCACGGTTGCGACGACTGCCACCAAAGTCGAATGGAGCATACAAAGATTGCAGTGTGGGTCATCCAGCGCCCGCCCATCGGGGTGAAGATGGGTGGCTGCCACTGTCCCCGCTGAGAATACGCAAAGCAGGACCAGAACACTCAGGAATGCGTAAGGCCATCCGCGTTCGAGTGTCCTGGGCTGCATCGAGCTAAGTTATCCCTCAATTCCTTTGACGTCAAATCAGAGAGAAGTTGCCTTAATCTTCTTGACCGAATTGAAGCGGCGGGTAAAACGCGTCCGGATCGCGTTCGAATGAAGATATCTTCGCTGCGAGCGGGCGAAGTTGCCTCGCAAGCCTGCATTGTTGATAGCATACTATCATTAGCCTCAAGCACAAAACGAAAGACGTCGAGGAGCGGATAGATATCAATGAACTGACGCGCGACTCAGAATTGCCGGGAGGCCAATCATGATGGCCCCGATCACGAGACTGTACACAGCAGTAATCCCACTCAGCGTCCGTTGGAAACTCGGGCGGGTTGCAGTCTTCGCGATCATTTGCGTCATCAGCACACAAAGCAGAGTATTGATGAGTGCCATGCCCAAGATGAAGAGGAGCAGAGCCAGAAATCCCATTGCAATGCCGCCGATGCTTGCCGCCATCAGAAAAAGCAAGAGCTGGGTCGGCGTTTCCGCGCCGAAACCGTGAACGATCCCGATTACAAAACTCGAGCGGTCGCCGAGGGCATTCCAACTTTCGCCAGGGGATGGGGCGTCTCGGTCGATCAACCGGTGCAGGCGGAACAGGAGCCAGCGGATAGCGTCGATAAAGAGAACGACTCGGCTGCGAGCATGAAAGTGATGATGTTGTGGTCGAACTCTCAAAAGTGTAAAACCGATATACATGGAGAATGCGATCAACGTCGCGCCCGCCATCCGGCCCATCCAAATATCTATCGCCGGGGGCAAAGTAAGCTGCAAAGAGATGGCCGCTGCCCCGAGGACGGCAATCACAAGCGAGTGGCCCGCAACATAGGAAAGTCCGAGACGAAGCGAGCGGCGCATTCCTTTTTCGAGATTGACAAGATCGCTAATCGCCGCAATGTGGTCGCAGTCGAGTCCATGACGGGCTCCCAAAAGGGCGGCGGCCGATAGCGATGCGATAAGACTGGGAGATATAAGGCGCATCATCGGCGCGCCGCCGCTGGTGATTCGCTCGTCTCCAGAACCGTCAGTGTTCCGTCCTCACAGCCTACGCACAATCGCGTGCCATCCCCGGACCATGCGAGTTGCGCGATCGCCGATGGCATTGCTGCGGTAAACAGCGGTTGCCTGTTCTTACCCTCCCATATGGCAATGCGACCGCCGATGCATCCAGACGCAAGCAGCGGCCCGTTGCGCTGGTAGACCAGTTGGCTCAGCAGATCCTCATGGTATTTCAATACGATTGGCTTGGTGTTAGCCGGCCCTCTTCCGGAACAATCCCAAACAGTGATCTGCGACCCCCCACCTGTTGCCAGATATCGTGATCGCCGGTCCCACGCAAGCTCCCGAACCTTAGTGGGGTATCCCCACATCTGCAATTCCTTGGCGCTGCGCACGATCCAGAAATGTACGGTCGCGTCCTGATTGCCATGGCAGAGATACTGGCCATCGGGACTCCATGCGAGCGCAAGCATGGATCCCTTCCATTGCAGTGCCTTTTCTGGTTGGTCGCTGTCAGGGCGCCAAATCTGGATCTGCCCATAGCAGGCACTAGCGAGTTCACTCGCGTTTGGTCTCCACGCGATCGCCGCTATGGTATTGGGGTGCTGGGGATATTCGCGAGCCAAGCTGCCATTGGGGTTCCAGAGGCGAAGCTTGCCCCCGGCCGCACTGGCTAGATGCGTACCGGACGACGACCACGCCAAATGCTCCACCCAAGCGGAGCCGCCATCGAGTTCATGCAGGAGTTCGCCGCTATGAGGGTTCCACAGCCGAATCCTGCCGTCTTGACCAGCGGTGGCAAGCGCCTCGCTAGCCGGTCGCCATTTAACGGACGTGGCCCCGAAGTCATGTGCCTGGAAAGATCTTTCGAGGCTGCCCGATTCAACATTAACGATACAAACTGAGCCACTGGCGGAAGCGGCCGATAGGTGCTCGCCATCAGGAGACCATGCAATGGAAACCACACAGTCATCCATCACCGCGCTCCAGCGCTCTGGAAGGTTGTGCGCCGCAGGGATCGCTTGTTGAGCTACGCCAGGCATGAGTGGAATCCCTCCTTCAGACGCGCGCGATCGAGATTACGTCCGATGAAGATCAGTTGATTGTGGCGCTCTTCTTCCCTCCATGGCCTATCGG
>DATIYR010000230.1:0-5941 GCA_035517535.1 Terriglobales bacterium | reverse complement strand
GCGTCAATCCATTCCGCTGGCCCTTCAATTTCGCCGAAATTTCCAATCGGAGTTTCATCGATTACCACGTGCCCCTTCTCGCCCTGCCATTCGGCGCGAAATTTCTCGTATCGGAATGTCGGCGCGAATTGCAATGCACGTAAAATGCTCTCCATTTTTTCGCCATCTTCGACGCGGGTTTCGGTTTCGACCCGGACCTTGTGCAATCCCTCGGGCGACTTGCTTTTTGCTTTATGAGTCAATACCCAAACGTCGCCATATTTCCGCAAGCGCAGAAGGTCACCGCGGTTACGAAGCGGATGCCCGGGCAGATCGAACAGAACGTTCATCTCATGGGTGCGTGGCGTAAGTTGCCGCAAGCCAAGTGCGCGGAGCCGCACCACAACCTCATCAATATCGGCTATTCGGAACTTTATCTCGACTTCATTGGCTGCGGGCATGCAAGGAAAGTATATAGACCTCGGCGCAGAGTTGGAGACCGGAAGAACGGTCGCGATGAGCTGACGTCCGCAGAACGTATCAGCTAAACGTCGGCAGCCGCGTTAAATCGCTTTCGGGAACGTTTTCAACCGGCTGTCCGGCTTTGCGCCAAGCAGCAAGTCCTCCCGCGATCACAAACGCACGGAAGCCGTGCTTTCTGAGCAGCCGCGCCACACGGGCGCTGGTGGCTTCGCGCGCTCAAGTGCAGTAAAGGTAAATGTCCTTGTCGTGCGGAAGAGTTTTGAGTTCTTCCGCCAGCCGATTTGGTTCGATGCGGATGGATCCTGCAATCCGCTTCGCATCCGGATCGTAATAACCATGGCTGCGCACGTCCGCCAATATCACGTCGTTCTTGCCTTCTGATGCCAGCCTGAGCGCAATTTGTTCTACCCCAACCCGCGGTATCGCTCCCGAAACCCGGAAGCGTACATATTGCGCCGTGCGATAGGCGGCGAATGCGACTAATAAGATAACCAGGAAGAAAGCCACCGCTCGCGATCCCGATTCCAGACCGTGAGTAATCCCGATAACAAAATCTCGAAACAAGTATCCGGCGCCCATGTAGGCCAGAATGTAGAAACATGCGCCCAGGAAATCCAATTGCAAAAACTGCGTCGCTTTCATCTTCATGCTGCCGGCGAGCGGGGCCGACATTGTGCTTACTCCGGGCACAAATTTGATGAACAGCAAAGTAATCCGGCCATACTTGTAAAACGCTTCGGCCGAGCGCAGGATGCAGGTTTCCGGATTTAATGACAAGCTGCAGATAAAACCGAGGAACGCCCATCCTGTATAGCGTCCGAGAAGAAACAGAAAAGTGTCGCCGAGCAGCATCGCAGTAAGTGCCGTCAGCAACACCGCTGGCACGTGCAGCACATGAGCGGCTGCCGCTGAGCCTGCCGCTACCAGCGCCAGCGCCGCGGGAGCGGGTAGGCCCGAGGCCTCTGCCAATACAATCAGGAAGACCAGCAAGTAGCCGTGATGTGAAACGGCCGTGAGTATATCCTTCACCGTTTCTCCAGAGTACAAGAAAAAAGGCGGCCCGTAGCCGCCATTGAGATTCCCGAACCGGCAGTTACATAGAACTTGCGGCTTTGGCCATTTTTACGGTCATCACATGGATTTGGTCCTTGTCCGCGTAGACGTGTGCCGTGATCGTGACGTGATGGCCTACGTGATCCTTCAGCTTCTCAGGATTGATCACGTCCCAGCTCTTGTCATGAATATCGACGAACGTGATCTTGTCACCCTCTTGTTTGACAGTACCCTTAAGAGTTTTAAGCGGTGCCGCCATTTTGCTGTTACCCATGCTGTTTTTGCCCATGTCGCAGCTCTTTCCCGCCTCCTGCGCCATTGCGGTCATGCCGATTGCGAGGCAACCAGCGAGAAGAAAAACCCACGCCTTCTTCATAATTCGCGTTCTCCTTGAACGAAGTTACCCGGAACGAAGTTACCCGCTGGCATTAAACGCTGTTCGCGCTGACTAAATCAAGTGCGGGTTAAGTTTTGACAAACCAGAGACAGCCGGAGTTATTTCTCGCGCGCGACCACGAACTCCGGCGCCCAGAGGAGAGCGCGCTTGATTTCGCTGTCGGGAAATGTGCAGATCGCCTTGCGGGCTGATTCGGCATACTCAACGGCACGATTAATGGCAGAATCCAGGGAGCCGTATCGCTCGAGAATTCCCAGAATTTCGGCGTGCGTGACGCCGTTGAAGGCGCGTTGCTCAACCACCGTAGAAATCAGATCCCCTTCCTCGGGGGTGCAGCGCTCAAGCGCGTGAATCACTGACATGGTGACTTTGCCTTCGCGCAGATCGCTGGCCACGGGCTTGCCTAACACGCTCTCTGAGGCCGTCAGGTCGAGAACGTCGTCGACGATTTGAAAGGCCATTCCCAAATGGTGGCCGTAGCGCGCAAGCTGTTCCTCCTGCTCCGGGCTTGCGCCCCCAAGAATCGCGCCCAGCCGCATGCAGACCGAGAACAGGCAGGCCGTCTTGCGAAAGATCAGATCGATATGCTCATCGAACGAAATCAACTTCCCCAGCTTTTCCATCTGCAGCAGTTCGCCCTCGACCATCTGCTGCGTGAGATCGATCAGCGCGTCGAGAATGCGGAAGTTGCGCTCCTGCACCGCCACTTTGAACGCCTGCATGTAGAGCCAGTCGCCGGCGAGCACGCACTTGGAATTTCCCCATTGCGTATTTGCCGCCGGCCGCCCGCGGCGCGTTTCGGCTTCGTCGATGATGTCGTCATGAACCAGAGTTGCCGTGTGGATGATTTCAACCACCGCGCCGAGCTTGACTGCGCCCCGGCCGTGGTAGCTGAAAAGCTTGGACGAGAGCAGGAGCAGTGCCGGACGAATGCGCTTTCCGCCACCACCGCGCAGGTATTCGCCAATTTCGGTGATCGCGGTGACGTTCGAAACCGTGTCGCGGCCGAACTCGCGCTCGATGGCGGCGAGATCGTCGCGCAGAAGTTCGAAAACTTCGGTTCCGTTGATGGCAGTGGTGCTCATGTGTTTTTCACCACGGAGACACGGAGTCACGGAGAAATGAACCAAGCAACGGGTTCATTTGATAATGTCTTCTCAGTGTCTCCGTGCCTCCGTGGTGATTAATTCGACCGATAATTCGTAAACTGCATATCGATTCCAAAATCTTGTTGTCGCAGCAATCCGATGATTTCCTGCAGCGTATCGCGGTCTTTCCCACTCACGCGCACCAGATCGCCTTGGATTGAAGCCTGAACCTTCTTCTTGGAATTCTTGATCAGCTTCACGATGTCCCGCGCCTTCTCAATCGGAATGCCTTGCTGCATCGTGATCTTCTGCCGCACTGTGGCTCCGGCGGCAGGCTCGACGGCGCCATAGGTGAGCCCTTTCAACGGCACGCCACGCTTTACGAGTTTCTGCTGGAAGACGTCATTCACGGCTTTGAGCTTGTATTCATCAATCGAGCTCAAAATCATGGCGTCTTTGCCTTCCATGGCAATGTTCGATTTCGAGTCCTTCAAATCGAACCGCGTGCTGATCTCTTTCATCGCCTGCTGAATGGCGTTCGAGACTTCCTGCAGGTCGATTTTGCTGACAATGTCAAAGGTGTTCTCTGGCATGACCTAATAGATTAGCTTAGTTGGACGCCCGATTCCCAACTGAAAAGAAACGACAGAAATTTTGTGACGTTAGCAGGCCAACGTCCTCGGTCGAGAGCCCCCGCAATTCCCCGATTTGCCGCGCAACTTCCTTGACGAATGCCGGCTCGTTGCGCTTGCCGCGATAGGGAACTGGCGCGAGAAAAGGCGAATCGGTTTCGATCAGCATTCGATCGAGCGGGACTTGCGCGGCCGAATCGCGGATCTGCTGCGCCTTGGGAAATGTGATATTCCCCGCGAATGAAATCATGAAGCCCATATCGAGAGCACGTTTGGCGTGAGCCCATGCGCCGGTGAAGCAATGCAGCACGCCGCCGATTCCGTGTGACTTCCAGTGTTGCTCGATTAGTGCGAGGCAATCCTGCCACGCATCCTGGCTGTTGTCGGAAGGACGGCAATGAATGACAATCGGCAATTTTGCCGTGCTCGCCAGTTCCATCTGGCGAATAAACACGTTCTTCTGAACGTCGCGAGGTGAATGGTCATAGTAGTAGTCGAGGCCGATTTCACCCCAGGCAATTACCTTCGGCTTTCGAGCGAGTTGCTCTAGTTCAACGAAATCGCAATCTTTCGCGAGTTGCGCCTCGTGCGGATGAATACCAATGGTTGCGTAAACCATTTCATGCTTCTCGGCAATCTTCACAGCGCAATCGAGCGTCCCGGGACCATCGCCGGTGCCGACGGCCAGCAGATTGTCGAGGCCGGCCTCACGCGCTCGGGCGATCACTTGCTCGCGATCGGAGTCGAAGCGCGGCCCATCAAGATGGCAGTGAGAATCGACGAACATCGTTTGACTGTGTGGGTCGGACACTCTTGTCCGACCTGCGCGGACAGGAGTGTCCGCGCCACACCTGAAATCACTTCAGCCTCGCCCCGACCGGCACATCCTCCAAAAAGCTCGCCAGTACCGGCTTTCCGCCTTCGAGCGAGGCCGCGAGCAGCATTCCATTCGACTCCAGTCCGCGCAGCTTTCGCGGTGCAAGATTGGCCACGATGACGATCTTGCGGCCGATCAACGTCTCCGGTGCGTAGGCTTCGGCAATTCCCGCCAGGATTTGCCGGGTTTCGTTTCCAAGATCAACTTCGAGCCGCAGCAGTTTGTCAGCGCCTTTTACTCTTTCTGCAACCTTCACCTGCGCCACCCGAAGCTCGACTTTGGCAAAATCATCTATGGAAATCTTTCCATCCAAAGCTGCACTTGCGGCAGGCTTATTCAGCGGTGCCGATCCCTGCGACGCTGATTGCGCAGCGCTCGCCGCGACTGCGGGTTGAGCTTCGGTCGCAACCGGCTTCTGCTGCTCTTCCATCTGCTGCATCCTTTCAATGGCGCTTTTATCGGCACGTGGAAAAACCGGTTCCACTTTCCCCAACTTCGTCCCGAGCTTCAGTTGTCCCCAGCGCAAATCCGCAAGCGAAAATTTCGTGATGTCGCCCAGCCCAAGCTGCGTCCAAATTTTCTTTGTCGCGTCCGGGATTGCGGGATGCGCTAACACAGTCACAATTCGCAGCGCCTCAGCCGACGTGTAGAGCACAGTCGCCAGCCGTGCCCGGCTATTTTCATCCTGCTTTTCGGCCAGCGCCCACGGCTCATTTTCGACGATGTATTTATCAACAGCCGCGATGAGTGCCCAATTCAGTTCCAATGCTCGCGAAAACTGATATTGCTGGAATAGCTCGTGAAATTCGCTGATCGTGTGCTTCGCAAGCGCCGCCACCATATCTTCTTCGCCGGTGTGCGCGGCGGCGTGAGAAGGATTCGGAACCTCGCCGCGAAAATATCGTGTGATCATGGCCAGCGTGCGGCTGGCGAGATTACCCAGGCCATTTGCCAGATCGGAGTTGTAGCGCTGCACCAGCGCATCGAAGGAAAACGAACCATCTTGCCCAAAAACAACTTCGCGCAGCAGAAAATATCGCAGCGCATCGGCGCCGAGCACGTCAAGAATCGTCTCCGAGCGCACGATGTTGCCGCGCGACTTCGACATCTTGTTTTCCTCAAACAATAACCAGCCATGCGCGACAATCGACTTCGGCAGCGGCAGGCGCGCGGCCATTAGAAACGCCGGCCAATAAACGCAATGGAAGCGCACGATCTCTTTGCCGACCATGTGCACGTCCGCCGGCCAGAACTTTTTGTATCTCGAATCGTCTGGTGAACCGAAACCTAGCGCGGTGATGTAATTCGCCAGCGCATCGAACCACACATAGATGACATGCTTTGGATCATCAGGAACCGGAACACCCCAAGTCGAGCGGCTGATCGAGAGATCCCGCAGGCCCGACTTCACGAACGCGATAACTTCATTGCG
>DATIYR010000229.1:0-9445 GCA_035517535.1 Terriglobales bacterium | reverse complement strand
TTCATAGAATCGGTATTCGATGTTCTTTTGCAGGCTCATCGGGATGGGCAGGTGCTGCATTTCGTAGACTCCCTGATAAAAAGGAGTGGCGAGATCAAAGTATCCAGCGTTCAGCAGGACCTTGAGCTGCGGATTGTATTTGATGGCTAAGGCGAGATCAGGCATGACGTTGGTGGCGCCGGGGAAGGCAAATCCCATGCCCGGTTCGGTGTGCTTAAAACTCCACCACTTGAAGACGTCAATTTCGGGCTTATACTCGCGACCCTCGCCGAACTTGAGGTCCTTTCGAACATAGTCGTTGAACGCGGAAACGTACGCGGACGAAATCGCCGCCGATTGCGGATCGTACTCTGCCTCTTTGCTGAGTGGGTCGAGCGTGGGACCGGAGAAGCGCGTATCGAGACGGCCGGTGGTCAGGTCATTGTCATCCTGCAGGTTCTTCTCAAATTCTCCGCCATTGATGCGGAGATTGGCCTTTTCGATATAGGCAGCGGGCAGGCCGGTATATTGATGAAGCTTTTCGACGATGGCGCTCCGCTGATCCGCGGGAAGCGAGGAGCCGGCTTCGAGCGCCAAAGCGTAATCAGTCATGGCGAAGTGTTCGACCTCGGCGATCAGCGCTTTGAGATCGGGATGATTTTCCGGCAGCTTGTGGTGATACCACGCCGTCGCCGCATACGTGGGAAGGTTGAGCTGGTAGGCGATATCGACGCCGGGATTGGCGTCGGGAAAGTCGGAATCCAACGAAAAATTCAGGATCTGCGACAGCAGAATAACGCCGTTGAAGTCTACGTCGCGTTCGGTTTCGAGAAGATTAGCGAGGACGGCCGAGCGCGTGGTGCCGTAGCTTTCTCCGAATAGAAATTTGGGCGAATTCCAGCGGCCATATTTCGCCAGGAACTGCACGATGAAGTCAGAGAAGGCCCAGGCGTCCTCGTCGACACCGTAAAAAGCCTTTTCTTTGTCCTTGCCGCTGAGGCGACTGAACCCGGTCCCGGGAGCGTCGACGAAAACGAGGTCGGTTGCATCCAGCAGACTGTAGTCATTGTTGACGACATTGTAGGGAGCGGCGGGCGTGTGGGTGTCGTCGGCGGTGATCACCCGTTTCGGGCCAAATGCTCCCATGTGCAGCCAGACGGTAGAAGAACCCGGGCCACCGTTATAGAAAAAGGTCACGGGCCGAGGCGCGCCTTTGTTATCGGACTTGAAATATGCGACATAGAACATGCTGGCTTCGGCAGCCTTGTTCTTGGGATCAGGGTCGGCATTTTGCGGAACATCATCCCAGCCCTTGGGATGAACCACCAGTGTGCCAGTATAGGCGTCGTAGTCAATGGTTTTTCCGTCGATGGTGACCGAGCCTTTGGTCTGTTGCTGCTCGGGTTTGAACTCTGCAGCCTTGGAGCTTTCCGTCTTGCTGGCCTCAACTTTGACGGACTGTGTCTCCTCCTTAGACTGGGCGTTGAGTAAAGTGAGGGGAAAAAGCAGAATTATCGCTATTACTGCAATGAAGCAGTGGCGCATGGAATGAGTCCCTTCGCAAACCTGGATTGATCTTCTTCTCTGGGTGCCGGGACAATATAACACGATGCTTGACAGAAACTGTGGCTCGTTCGATCAGATTGTCGGCGCTATATCCCGCGGAGACATTCACGATTTCCGAAGAGTCCTGGAAAACCACTTCAAAAAAATGAGAGCCGCTCTGCGGGTTCGTGGGTTTCGGTTGAGGATCAGAGCGGCTCTTTTTAGTACTTTGTGTTGATCTCACTCTAACCAGCAACGCTTCGGTGTGCCGCTAAGAAATGCGAAGAATTGTCAAGATTTGTTCGCTCGACGTTTGTCGTTCCGGGTTTTCAATTTTGCTTAGCCTTCCGCCCCGCGTCGATCGGCGCTGTTTTTCGGCCGCATTTGAACGCACCTGGTGTGCGTGTTTGAGTCGCCGTATAAAATAGCGCGATTCGCGTGATAAGGAGTAATGATGCACTCGACAACCAGGGGAGGCAACGTGGAACTCGTGCTCTTCGAAGATGTAGATGGGCTGGAAGTCTATGTAAATCCCGAACGCGTTCTTTGGGTAAGGGAATACTCCAACCAAAGGACCATCATCAGCTGCGGCCACGAGGATACATTTACGGTGCGGCTGAGTCCGGCGCAAGCTGTGGCGGCCTTAGGCGCACATGTCCGGTAGAGATGACCCGGGCAGGGCGGCAGCGAACGCCGGACCGGGCCTGGTCCTGCTCAATTTGGCCGGAGAGCTGTTACCAGCTCCACTCAGTAATTCTTTCCGATTAGGCGGCAATTCCTACCTTCGTCACGGCCTCGCGTCTTTCGTATTTTCAACGACTTACGAATGGCCCACGGGATGCAACCTCTACCGCAGACGAAGTGGCGCGCAACGGGGCGCACTGGAGAATAACTTCGGCCAGAGGTTTTCTTGGGCGCCCCTTGCAATTCCTCGGCCCTCCCCAATCTCAGGCCAGCGCCAGCCGCTCCACGATATCTACGCCCGCACGGCGCAAAAGTCCCGCCACAACTGGCTCCTTGAACCGCGACGCATCATATTCCACGCGCACCGTTTGTTCTTTCTCATTGAAGCTGACGCGCCGAATCCCATACACTTCGCGAATGCCGTCGACCGCCCGCATTGCACTCTCGGTCGGCGGTCCGGCGTAGCGATAAGCCACTTCCATTTGTGTCATTTTCGGGTGAGTTCCTCCGCAATTAAGATACAACACCAAGTTGTTCCCGTGATATCGCGGCGCTTCCGCGTCCGTTCCCGTCTTGACGATTCTTGTTGCTCCTTCGTGATCCTTAGTGTCCTTCGTGGTTGTGGGTTCGATTTTCCTGAACGAATCTCCCCCGCGAATCACAATCGCATTCTCCCGAATCTATGAATACTTAGACGGGCGCCCTGGCGCGATCTTTGCGCCCTCTGCGGTTTAAGATTTTTCGTAAGCGAGGTTTAAGATTTTCTATTACCCATGAGCACACCCCCGATCGCGCTTGAAAAAGATCCAGTATGCGGAATGACCGTGGATCCCGCGAAAGCCAAAGCGAAATCCGAACATGCTGGCAAGACGTATTACTTCTGCTGCAGCGGATGCGCGCAGAAATTTCAATCGAATCCCGAAGAGTATCTGAAGCCGAAAGCGCCGAAGCCCATGCTGGTAACTCTAGGCCCGGCGCCCGCAAAGCCGCAGTCCGCAGCGGTATCGCCTTTGCCACAACCCGCCGCAAACGCCACCGCGTTCTTCTGTCCGATGTGCCCGGAAGTGCGCGCGACAAAAGCCGGACCCTGCCCCAGTTGCGGAATGGCGCTCGAGCCCGAATTTCCTACCGTCGCAACTAAAACGGAATACACCTGCCCGATGCACCCGGAGATCGTTCGCAATCAGCCGGGCTCATGTCCGATCTGCGGTATGGCGCTTGAGCCACGAACCGTTACCGCAAAGGAAGAGGAGAATCCCGAGCTTCGCGATATGTCACGCCGCTTCTGGATCAGCCTGGCGCTCACGGTGCCGCTGCTCGTAATCGCGATGGCGGGAATGTTTACTCGGTCACACGCGAATCCGCTGTTGCCGGGTGCGTGGCTGCCCTGGCTCGAACTTGTGCTCGCCACGCCGGTCGTTCTTTGGGGAGGATGGCCGTTTTTTCAGCGAGGGTGGGCCTCCATCGTCAATCGCTCGACGAACATGTTCACGCTGATCGCGATGGGCACGGGCGTGGCTTATTTCTATAGTTTGATCGCGACCATTGTGCCCGGGATTTTCCCCGCATCTTTTCGCGAGGCGGGCGGCCGGCCGGCAGTCTATTTCGAAGCCGCTGCCGCAATTGTCACGTTGGTCTTGCTCGGGCAAGTGCTCGAACTTCGCGCTCGCAGCCGGACCGGCGCTGCAATTCGCGCCCTGCTCGATCTTGCTCCGCGAACGGCGCGATTTCTTCGTAACGGACTTGAGCAAGATATTCCGCTCGATCAGGTCCACGTCGGCGACCGCCTGCGGGTTCGTCCCGGGGAAAAAATTCCAGTCGATGGAATGGTCCTCGAAGGCCGCAGTTCGGTTGATGAATCCATGGTCACGGGCGAATCCGTTCCGGTCGAAAAGGCTGAGGGTATGCGCGTGATCGGCGCAACCGTGAACGGATCAGGTTCATTCATCATGCGTGCAGAACGCGTGGGCAGCGAAACTCTGCTCGCGCAGATCGTGCGCATGGTCAGCCAGGCACAGCGCAGCCGCGCGCCGATTCAGCGCCTGGCAGATAAAGTCGCCGGTATCTTTGTCCCGGCCGTGATAGCGATCGCGGTGATCACGTTCATCGCTTGGGCTGTATTCGGCCCCGAGCCCCGCTTCGCCTACGCCATCGTAAATGCCGTCGCCGTGCTCATCATCGCCTGCCCGTGTGCGCTTGGCCTCGCCACGCCAATGGCGATCATGGTTGGCACCGGCCGCGGCGCTCACGCCGGTGTGCTGATCAAAAATGCCGAGGCGCTCGAAACTTTGGAGAAGGTCGATACTCTCGTGTTCGATAAGACAGGAACTTTGACCGAGGGCAAACCGCGCGTGGTTTCGTTCACCGCCGGAGGCCCGCTCGGCGAAGTGGAAGTGCTCCGGTTGGCAGCAAGCTTAGAGCGTGCCAGCGAGCATCCGCTGGCAAGCGCAATCATCGCAGCAGCCAGCGAGCGCGGCCTCAAGCTCTCAGATGTCCAAAATTTTGAGTCTCATGCCGGGAAGGGAATCGTCGGGGTAGTGGAGGGCAGACGGGTCGCAGTTGGAACTGCCGCCCTGATGCAAGAGGAAGGAGTTAGTCGAAATACCTCGGTGGATGGCGGTATGGGCACCGTCGTCCAGGTTGCAGTCGATCACAAATACGCGGGCTCGATTATCTTGACCGACCCTGTGAAACCGTCCGCGGCGACGGCTGTTCGTGAGCTGAAATCTCGTGGCCTGCGTTTGGTGATGCTTACCGGCGACAATCGGTCAGTTGCACAGAGCATCGCGCAGCAGTTGGGCATCGGGGATTTTGAAGCCGAAATTCTTCCGCAAGATAAATCGAAGGTTGTCAGTGATCTTCAGAAACAGGGTCGCGTAGTTGCCATGGCTGGTGATGGAATCAACGACGCGCCTGCACTCGCGCAAGCGGACGTTGGCGTCGCGATGGGTACGGGAACGGATGTTGCCATCGAAAGTGCCGGGATCACTCTGCTGAAAGGCGATCTCGCCGGCATCCTGCGCGCGCGCAACCTCAGCCGCGCCACCATGCAAAACATCCGGCAAAATCTATTTTTTGCATTCATCTACAACTCGATCGGCGTGCCGATTGCCGCAGGCATTCTTTACCCATTCTTCGGAATTCTGCTAAGTCCAATTCTCGCCGCGGCGGCGATGAGCTTCAGCTCGGTGTCGGTGATCTCGAATTCGTTGAGGCTAAGGAATACGAAACTCTAGCTTGCTCATGGCGTTCGCAAACGGCGCGTGACTTCGGCGCCGAGCCTCTGAAAATCTGCAAGGTTCCATGTGTAAATGGTCTCTGAACCCGACTTGATCGCGCATTGCGTGATCAATGCGTCGTAAACCGCGCCACCTACGATCCCTGATTCGCTGCATCTTTGGATTGTCGTCCAATACTCCGAAGGTTCCAAGGCGATAAATGACAACCGACTCTGTAACGAGTCCAGCACGAGCATGGCTTCCTCCGGGCGTGCCTGAAATGCGCCAGGCATCCTCGTCAGCGCCGAAAAAAGCTCGGCCAGACTATGCGCCGCGCAACATGCGTTCCTTTTCGAAACTTTGCTTAAAGTTGCGATACTTGCGTCATGGTGAACATGGTCATCCACAAAAACCGGCAACAACGCAGAGGTGTCGAAAAAATATTTCACCGATCTTTGCCGAGAATCTGATTTTCGCGCTCTTCACGGATTTCGCGTATGGTGTCTCGCACCGTTTCAGTCGTCACTGGTGAGCCAGTGTGCAGCACCCATATTCCGTTTTTCTTGTAGAGACGGTGCTGGGAGCGAGCAGGACGAAGCACAATGTTGTTCTCAGACGTATGCAGTTCCAGAGCATCTCCGGGGGAGATTCGCATCTCGTCACGAACTGCCTTAGGCAGAACCAGCCGCCCCGCCTTGTCAACATTTACCATGGCATTCACAAGTGGTATTATACCATACCATAATGCCATTTGATGTGGCATTTGCGATTGCACGGAGAGAGGAAATCAATGTTTCCCGGCACCCACGTCTTACTGGTAATCGTCGCACGCACTTTCGCCATTTATTTGGTTGTACTCGTCGGGGTGCGCCTCAGCGGCAAACGAGAAGTGGGCCAAATGACGCCGTTCGACCTCACGCTGCTTTTGCTCATCTCGAACGCGGTGCAGAACGCGATGACCGGCGGCGACAACTCACTCGTCGGCGGCATCATTGCCGCCGCGACTTTACTGGTCATGAATTACTTGGTTGCAGAACTGGCCGGCGCTAATCGCCGTTTTCGCAAGTTGGTTGAAGGGCAGCCAAGCCTTCTGGTACACGATGGCGAGGTCATCGCATCACATTTGGCGAAAGAACACGTCAGCATGGACCAACTAGAAAGAGCAATGCGGGAGCATGGGGTCAATAGTTATCACGAGCTGGCGCTTGCCGTTCTCGAAGTGGATGGCTCAATCAGTTGCTTGAAATATGACGACCTGAATCCCACCGCAAGCACGCACCTGGCCCGCCGCAGGTTCATCCAGAAGCACTGAATCATTTCGTGAGCACTAGTGGCACTTCATCGTAAGGCGCAATGGTGACGCTTAGTGACTTGCGCGAGTTGAATTCGTCTACGGTAACAGGAAAGCTGACGACAACCGTGCCTGAAAGCTTGTCTCCCGGATTCATCCGAGTCTCTGGTGTCAGAATCTCGAGCGCGTGCTGCTTCAGGTCGGGGAAGGCCTGAAAATATCGCTGCACATCAACCGCCGGAGCCGCATCATCGGTGTATGTTTTTCCGCCGGCGTCGAGGGCGGCCGTGATGGTGTGAATCCACGATGGCTTCTGTGCATTGTTATGAACAGAAACATTGATCGCCACCATGATCATATTCTGCGCGGGTACCGGCACCGAGACCACATCCTCAATCGAGCCCGATGAGAGCGGATGAGCGCGATGCGTGAGCGCGTAAACCGCTAATATAACCGCGACAATAGCGATGCAGATTGCAAGCACCTTTGCCGGGGGCAGATTCTTTCGTGCGGTGCCATATTCTTCGCTGATATCGAAATCGGTTTGGGGAGTGGCGGAAGCCGCAGCAGCGGTTGGAGTAGCTTGCGGCGGTATAGCCGCCTGGTTTTGTGAACTGCCGGAGGAGCCAACAGACGGCTCACCGGATTCCTGCGGTGTAGCGGGTTGACTGGGAAAAGACGGGCTCGACATGGCGCCCTCCTACACCACAAATTGTACTCGCCATCGCAAATCAGGCAGGCCAGGCGTGCTTCATGGCATGGGCGAATTTGTCGACTGGCAATGTGTTGAGCACATCACCCGGCGTGAGCCACGCCCGCCGGGCTTGCAGCACGCCAAAGCGGATCTTTTCGAGATGCGATGTATGGTGCGAGTCCGTATTGATGACGATTTTCACGCCGTGCTGTTTCGCCATGCGCAAATGCCGATCGCATAAATCCAGCCGGTCCGGGTACGCATTCAACTCCATCGCAACTTTGTTCTTTGCCGCGGCGTCGAGCACGGCGTCCATGTCGTACGGGTAAGCGTCACGGCGCAGAAGAATGCGTCCAGTTGGATGACCGATGATCGAGACATTTGGATTCGCGATCGCCTTCAGCAGACGCGCTGTCATCTCCTCCGCCGATTGATTGAAGTGGGAGTGCACGCTGGCGATCACCAGGTCCATCTTCTCGAGAACGGGATCCGACAGATCGAGAGCGCCATCTTCAAGGATGTCCACTTCAATTCCGGCAAAGATGCGAATTCCGCCAACTCGTTCGTTCATCGCGCGGATGCGTTCAATGTGCTCCAGTGCCCGCGCATCGTCGAGTCCGTTTGCGAAGGCGAGGTTCTTGGAATGATCGGTGATCGCCATGTACTTGTAACCGCGTTCGCGCGCCGCTTCAGCCATCTCCTGTATTGTGTTGCGGCCGTCGGTTTCGATGGTGTGCATGTGCACGTCACCCTGCAGATCTTGCTGCGAAATCAGGCGCGGCAGTTCGTGTTTTTCTGCCAGATCAATCTCGCCGCCATTCTCGCGCATTTCCGGCGGGATGTAGTCAAGTTTCAGCGCTGCGTAGATTTCGTCTTCCGACTTTCCCGCCACTGCCTGCTTGTCTTCGAGGCGGGCAAGGCTATATTCGCTGAGTGTGTAGCCCATCTTGAGCGCGCGTTGCCGCAGCGCTACGTTGTGCGCTTTTGATCCCGTGAAGTATTGCATGGCGGCGCCGAAAGATTCCGGCGGGAGAAAGCGAACGTCAACCTGCATCCCGCCGCGCATGCGGAAGCTGACCTTGTTTTCGCCGCGGGCAATAATTTCCATTAATCCCGGAAGTTTGATGATGTGTTCGATCAGTTTTTGGCGATCTTCATCGTTGCAACAAGCTGGCCCGGTAACCAGAATATCGAGGTCGCCGAGGGTCTCTCGTCCGCGACGCAGAGAGCCCGCCGGGATGGCTTTCTCGACTCCAGGATAATCTTTCAGATGTTCGGCGATCTTCTCCGCCTGCTCTTCGGCCGTGCTAAGCAGAAATCTACCGGCAATTCGCCGGTAGTCCTCGATCGCTTTTAGAATTTTCTGCTCGTGCTTCTCTCCCATTCGCGGCAGGATACGCAGTTTGCCTTCACGCGCGAGATTCTCAACACCTTCAAGATCGCAGACTTGATATGCACTCCAGATGAGAGCAACCGTTTTGGGGCCGAGTCCCTGAACGCGAAGCAGCTGCAACATCGATGGCCGGTATTTTTTTAGCAGCTCGGCGTGAAGTGATAGCCGTCCTTCGCCTAACATTTCCTGGAGGTTATTGAGCATTCCCTTGCCGATGCCAGGAATGGCGAGCACTTGCTTGGGCTGATCGATTAATTCTGAAATTTGCTGCGGCAGGGCTTCGATTGCCTCTGCCGCATTGCGGTAAGAACGGATGCGGAAGGAATCCTGGCCATCAACTTCGAGCAGATCAGCAGTTTCGTAAAGAATTCCCGCAATTGACCTATTGTCCACGGGAAAAGGTTAAACCAATGCGCTGCGGAAGAGAAAAGCTCAGCCCAGAAAAATCAAGCCGCGCTCCCCAATCCCCGCGAAGTCAATTGTTGCAAAATACGGTCCAGGGAGTCGAGTAGGTCGGCAGAACCTTTCGGAAGGTGTTCATCAACCATGGTCAGCAGGGAAGAAGGTACGGCGCCCGATCCGCTCAGCAGGATAATGGGCAGCCAGGGAGTCTCTCTCCTCAGGATCCGCGTCACCTGCTC
>DATIYR010000228.1:0-4095 GCA_035517535.1 Terriglobales bacterium | reverse complement strand
TTCGTAAGGAAGCCACGCGGCAAAAATCAGGGCGAGCGCCGTGAAAGAAAAAGCGAGCGACACTCGACGCCGTTCGGTTTGCCATAGGTACACTCCCAGCGCGCTGGCCACCACCGCAAACGGCACGATCCCCTGCGCGATGTGAAAAAAATCCGCGCGCGAAAATGCATGGTGCAGATATGGCAAGCCGGCTAGAGATGCTGCGCAGGCGAGACGAAGATATGAGTCGCCGGTTTTTCCTTTCCATTTCCAAATTGCAAACAGATAAGCGGCCGGCACGACAATGCACAGAATCGAAACTGCTCGCGCTTGTAATGCGTCCGCAAAACTCAATCCTTTTACATGCACATGCCAGGGGAAAGGTATCGGCAGACCTAATTGCTGATGTGGCGCAAACAGGACCGACTGAAAAAAAGGGGATGCTAATCCGCGAACGAAGCACAGCATGAGAATCATTGGCGAGTAACCGACGATCACACCTGCGGCGCATGCCAGCAGAGTGCGTCCGCCGGCAAACTGCTCGCCCGTGAACTTGAGCAGCAGAAACAAGAGCAACGCTGCTACGGCGAAATACAAACCGGAATTTCGCCCGATGAATGCAGCGATGCCGGTTGCGGCGCCCAAAGCGAACCAGCGTTTCCATGCCATAGGCTTCGTCATGACGAACGCGATTCCCGCCACGCAGATCAGCGAGAGCGCTTGCTCATATGTCTTGTGCCGAGGAAATCCCAGCATGATGGCGAGCGCGAGCAGGACCACAACTCGCCAGGCCCGTCGCACCTGCATCCTCGCCATCGCAAAGTAAACGGTTGCCAGTCCCAGAGCTCCGAATGCCGCATTGGCGATGAGCTGTTCAAACAATCCATTGCCACGCAGAATTTTGAAGAAGCACGCCGACCAGTAATATCGGCCCGGGTCGTAGCTGAAGAAATCGCGGATGGGTATTTGACCGAGCGCAGTGCGCTGGCTGATGTACCAGAGCCAGCCTTCATCGCTCCAGTTGAACCCGTAGCGCCATTGCAAAAGAAACACACCGGAGCAGACCAGAATGCTCAACAGCGCGGATTCGACAATGACCGCTCGTCCGGTCGAATCTGTCCACGCGTGGGTTTTGCGCGCGAGATCAGGCGCGCTGATTGGTTGCTCTACGGGTGCTGCCATGGATTTCACTAACGGAGCTTGTGCTCAGCGTAACATTTCTGCCGCTACGGTTTATGGCTGGATTTGGCTCCGACGAGACTGTGACTGGATACCGTTTCAAAGACGTGCCGAGGTCTTCCGATTCGGTCGACGGGAGAATCGCCTGATAGCGGGGACGATCAATTCTTCAACGAACGCCGCCACTTTGCGTGGAGCCAGACGAGAATTCCCACCGCGCCAATCTCCAGGGGTCCGGGAGGCAATGGAGGCAGTTGCAATACGCCATTGAAGTTCTGGGAAACTACATAGCTCGCCCAGACAATCCCGGCACCAGCGATCAAACTCCCGAGGCGCTCCTCTGTCTTGATCCTCAGCATGTCACTCTCATGATTTGACACTTCTTCAACACAACCAAGATCACTGAGGTAACAACGCCCGGCTTAAACGAAGACCAAGCACTCGGCCGAGTATTGGGTCTAATCGCCTGATTACAACAGTTAATGGACGGTCGCTGTTAACGTTCGCGATCAATCATCTTCAGCACGGCTGCTGGCAATCGTTCCCCTTGGACCTCGACCTTCGCAACCGCAGCGTCGATGCCGCGCAGGTCGTCGGTCACGAGCGGGATATTGACGGCACCAAGATTTTCTTCGAGGCGGTGCAGTTTCGTCGTCCCCGGAATCGGTACAATCCACGGTTTTTGTGCGAGTAGCCAGGCAAGCGCAATCTGTCCAGGCGTTCCGCCTTTCTTTTCCGCGATCTTCTTCAGCAGGTCTACGACAGTCTGGTTGGCAGCGCGTGCTTCGGCGCTGAAGCGTGGGGATATGTTGCGGAAGTCGGTCGCATCGAATGTGGTCTTCGCATCGATCTTGCCGGTCAGGAACCCGGCGCCGAGCGGGGTGAAGGCAACGAAGCCGATGCCCAGTTCTTCGCACGTTGCCAGCACGCCATTCTGTTCGATATCTCGTGTCCAGAGCGAGTATTCACTTTGGAGCGCCGTAACCGGATGCACGGCATGAGCGCGGCGGATTGTTTTTGCTGCCGCCTCGGACAGCCCGTAATGTTTCACCTTGCCCTGCTCGATCAGCTCCTTCAACGTGGCCGCGACGTCCTCGATGGGAACTGCCGGGTCTACCCGATGCTGGTAAAGCAGGTCAATGCTGTCGACCTTTAGCCGCTTCAGCATCTCTTCAACCGCTGCTCGGATGTGCTCGGGACGGCTGTTCACGCCCGGGCGTCGCTCCCCGGTTTTCGGATCGATGTCAAAACCGAACTTGCTGGCAATCGCCACCTGCTGGCGGAATGGCGCGACTGCCTCACCAACTAGTTCTTCGTTTAAAAAAGGACCATAAGCCTCGGCAGTATCGAAAAAGGTGACGCCCCTATCGAATGCTGCACGAATCATCTTAATGCCGTCTTCACGGGGTATTGCTGGACCGTAAGCTGATGACAATCCCATGCAGCCATAGCCGAGAGAGGAGACTTGAAGACCGTTCTCGCCCAACTTGCGCTTTAGCATTGCTCCCTCTGACCTCGGTTCGAGTCGCTGAATGAGTCCCGCAGTTTGTAGTGGCATCGATGCTTTGAAGATAGATGCACGGAGCGAGTCTAGGCCAACGGAATGCCGAAAGCCAATTGACGTAACATCGCGATAGCACTCATTGATCTTTCGAAGGCCGTGTTCTGGTGGCAACATCCAGCCCTCCGGCTCCGCCCCGGATAAGCAATACCCACACCAAATGACGAGTTGATGAACGTTGCCCGCCGCAGCCTAATACCCTTTGATTTTCACAACGAAATAGTTGAACTCATGCGAATCACCGAGCAAGATCTGATGAGGGACTCGGGGCGGAATTCGAACAACATCGCCGGCCGAAAGTTTCCGCCGGACACCGCCGGTTATGGTGCCGTTGCGTTTTTCGTGTGGACCTACCGTCTCCGCGCCGCTCATGGTGCCGCCCAGTAGCAGAGTCGCCGAACCGGAAAGCACGAAGAAAACATCAACCTGGGTCTCGTGCCATTCCACTTGACCATCCGATTCTCTGTGAACCAACAAGAAATTCTCGTGAGGATAATCGGCGAGTTGCTCCACGGCGAAATGGTGTGGATCCTGCACGGCGTCGGCGTGCATTTTCTGGTCAAAGTGCTTGAGCGAGTCGGGTGTCCATTGCTCAAAGCCTGAGGGAGGTTGTTCTTGCGCACTTGCAAACGGCATCCATGGAAGAAACAGAATTCCCCAGCAAATCAGCAAGGTGATAGTGGAGCGATAGCTCGTTTTCATTTGTGCCACACAGCATTACATCGAACCTGCTGCTGGTCAATGAGTGCTAGTGAGATTTATCGGCAACTGACGATCCGCTCGTGAGCTTCCGGTTTGCCGACGATCCTGAAAGTTGATGCCGATAAGTGCGTTCAAGAGGACTCAACTCATCTCCGGTCCCATGCCAAAAGCCAATAGCGCTGTATCGCGGTCGCCGCTGTTTCACCAACCTATGCCGTTGCGTATCTTCTTCGTCAGGTGGATTAGCTTCGGCGAGGGAGTTTCTTTGCCGAAGCCTCGGATCCAGGTGGTTCACGGAACGGTTCCACAGAAATGCGCTCGTAGCACACTTCCAGCACGGTCAGGTATTCTGTGCCGCCCGGCGCCTGTAGAACTACTTCGTCGCCCGCTGCCGACTTCAGCAACGCGCGCCCCAGAGGTGACACCCAGCTGATGTGGTTGCGGTTGAGATCGACCTCGTCGGTCCCCACGATGCTGATGACTCGCTCCACTCCCGCGGCACTGGCATAGCGCACGGTCGCTCCGAAGAACGCCCTCGTCGCCGCGTGCCCCGCTCTCGCAGCTTCCGGGTCCACCACTTCCGCGGCTTCGATTCGCTTCATCAGAAAGCGAATGCGCCCATCGATTTGCCGCAGCCGCCGCTTGTTGTACTTATAGTCGGCGTTCTCACTGCG
>DATIYR010000227.1:0-12357 GCA_035517535.1 Terriglobales bacterium | reverse complement strand
ATTCGCATCTAACTCTCTATCCTGCAATGTTCCTGGAGTTTCAGGGTTGAAAAGAACCTTTAGCTCTCTTCTTGTCTTTATTCTGCTTAGCTTGGGCATGGTTTCATGCGGGGGTTCGAGCGCCACGACCACGTCGAGCGGCCTGACGTATCGGGCATTTATTTCGAACCCGTCCAACCTGAACCTTAGCGGAACAATCTCTCCGGCGCTGAACATCGTGGATGCGACGCAGGACATTCTCAGTTTCGCCAGCGTTGACCTGACCGGCACGACCACGAGCGCGGGCATGATGGTCGAAACGCCGATCCGAGACCACACTATAGTCTTCAGTCCGGCGACGGGCAGTTCGGCCAACAATCAAGTGGCGATTGTTGATAACGCCAAGGAAAGCGCTTCCGGTTCGGTGACATTGCCGGGCCCAACCGAAAGCATGTTCGTGGCTGCCGACAACAAGACCTTATACGCTGCCATTCCGACCGCGCCGGAAAATGGATTGCCCGCAGGCGCGGTGGTGCAAATTGACACCACGGCTGCGACACCGGCGATTACTGCTACCGTACCGATTGCGGGAGCGCATTTTCTCACACAGAGTCCGAGTGGAAATCAGATCCTGGTGGTCTCAGATACGGCAAATACTGTGAGCGTGTTTACGCCGACGCTGATCAGCCAGGGGAATACGGTGACAACCATCACCGGTTTTGATAAGCCCGTGTGGGCGATCTTCAGCGCGGATGGATCGACCGCCTACGTGTTGAATTGCGGTCCGGAGTGCGGCGGAACGGCGGCGAGCGTGGCGGTGCTGAACATGGCGACCATGAGTATCAGTTCGACGGTGCCGGTTCCGGCGGCGACAATGGGCTTACTTGTTGGAAGCACTCTGTATGTGGCAGGGACACCGCTGACGAGCGGCGTCGATTGCCAGGCCAATCTGTGTGGAGTGCTTACCGTGCTTTCAACGTCCGATCTGACCGCAACGCCGAGCACTTACGCGATCACCGACGGCTATCACGATCAGATAGTGATGGGGCAGAATGGTCAGCTGTTCATTGGCTCGCGTACGTGTACGAATCTGGTTGGCGGCGGTTCAACGCCGGGGCGTGGCTGTCTATCGCTTCTTAATACTGCCGATGGATTTATCTACACCGCGGTGCAAAATGGCGATGTGACCGCCATCCAGCCAATTGAAGGCCGCAGCGTAGTTTACGTTTGCGAGGGCGGCGGGTTGCAGATCTACGACACGAACTACGATCTCGGAAACCGCAAAGCACTTGCGCTTCAAACTACGCAGGTGGTGATCACCGGCCAGGCGATTGACGTGAAGCTGGCGGACTTTCCAAACGGGAACCTGATCACGAAATAGCTGCGATTTCAACTGGTCATTGTGGCTGCAACATGAGCCGGTGGGCGGCGGATTTCTCCACGGCTGAAGTCGAAAAGGGCAGCACAAAAGTGTAACCGGTATACCAGGCGTTCCACTGGTCCATATAGTAGGGGCTGAGGAAGTTGCCGGAATTGCCGGTGACAACGTTCAGCGTGGATGAATCGAGCCGTGAAAGATCGACGGTAAATCTTTCCGAGGGGCCATAAGTTCGGCCTGCAGCTTTCACTGTGTATACGCTGCCGGATTGCGGCTGTCTTCCGGGACCGGTCCACTCGCGAAGAATTGGAATTCTACCCAGCACCGGATTTTGAATCGTGGTCGAATTCGCCGGACCCCACTTCCAGGAATTGAGTTCTCCCGGCGCATCCTTGACGGCGTTGTCGAGAGCGGCTGCGAGCAGGTCGTCAAAATTCGCGTATCCCGGCGGGAGCCAGCGCGCGGGCTCATGTGACAGAACGTTTTCAAGCCAGGTGGTTTCATTCATCCAGTGATAACTTTTCCAACTGAGCTTGGAGTCAGAATCTGAATCGGCATCGGAGTCTTTGGCGGGAGCGGTGCCGAGTTTCGGCTCGAGCAAAAGGCGCAACAGTTCGGTTTGCGCGTGGGTGACGATGGTGGGCGCCGCGGAAGAGGCCGCCATCTGGGCGTTCCAATCGCGCAGAATGTCGGCGGCTTTGTGCGCCTGCGAGGAAGCTTTGCTGGAGTGATCGACCGCATAAACGAGTTTATCGGCGATGAAATGATCGAGCTCGGAATAAATATCCATTTCGAGCGCGAGCATATCGGAAGCGGAAAGTTTTCTGCCCGAGCCGAGGACGCGGTAAATACGGTCGCTGCGCCACGGCGCTTCCCATTCCGCGCTGATCGAATACGGGTAGCCGTCGGGAGCAATGCGGCTGTTCGCGGTCGCGATGATTCCCGAAGGCGGATTCAGCACGCTCGGAAGTTTGTCGAAGGGAATATAGCCGGTCCACTCGTGCGCATTGTTGCTGCCATCGACGGGAAGGCTGCCGTCACCGGAGGCGCGGATGGGAACTTTACCGGTGGTTTGATATCCGATGTTGCCGTCAACGTCGGCGTAGACGGCATTCTGGCCGGGAGCGTCGAACTCGGAGAGCGCCTGACGAAATTGCTGCCAATTCTGCGCGGAATCGAGATGAAAAAAGGGATTGCGGATTCCGTCGTACAGCGTCCAGCGCAGGGCGATTTTGCGCGTCTCCCCGGGGGAAAGCTCGGTGACGATGGGCCCGTGACGAGTTATTTGTACGTCGAGATCGACGTCCGGCTGATTTTTCACGTGAATGACTTTGCGCCGAACCTCGGGAGATTTCCAGCCATCGGGCGTGAGGTATTGGCCTTGTGCGTTGAAAGTTTCGATATAAGCATCTTCAACGGTCGGTCCGACATTGGTGAATCCCCAGGCGATGCGGGAATTGTGGCCAACGATCACGTAGGGATAACCGGGAAGGGTTACGCCGGCCACGTCGAAATCTGCCGAGCGAAGATGGGCTTCGTACCAGAGGTTCGGCATCTGGTGGCCGAGGTGCATGTCATTCGAGAGCAGCGGCTTGCCGGTAGTGGTGTGAGCGCCGGAGACGACCCAGTTGTTGGAGCCCATGGGCGCGGGATCATCGCGGAGAAAGCTTTCAAGCCAGGGCCGCAGGAGTTCGGGAATGGGCGCGGACTGCGTGACCGAAGCCGGAGTTGCCGGCACTTGCTCGGGAGAAGAACCGTCGGAAGGAATCGCCGTCGTAGTCGGCGGATGGTCTCGCCAGGATGTGTTCACGTAGAGATCGGCCGTGAGTTCCGGGCCGAGCTTGGCGAGAATTTTTTCGCGGGTGAGCGCCGCCTTCGGGCTGGTGCTGAGGGTTTCGACCATCTGGTATGCGATGGCAAGTGAATCCCCCATTGTCCATGGTTTCGGCGAGTAGTGCAAAATCCGGAATTCGATGGGCAATCGATTGCGGTGGGATTCGATGTACGCGTTGACACCGCGAGCATATTGACCGAATTGCTGGCGATCTTCGGGAGTTGCGGCTTGCAGTCCCTTTTCAGCCGCCGCACGGATTCCCAGAATCCGCTGCTGCCGGTCATGCTTCAATGCAACAGGGCCTACGATTTCGGCAAGGTCTCCGTTGGCAGCGCGGCGAAGCAGGTCCATCTGGAACAGGCGGTCCTGCGCGGTGACGTAGCCTTGGGCAAAGAAAAGATCGTTCAGGGTAAGCGCATTGATTGTAGGAACGCCATGAGCATCGCGGGTCACGCTGACCGGGGCAGAGAGTCCCGCAACCGCGATTGCTCCGTCGATCTGAGGCAAAGCGGAGTGCGCAAAAGACAGAAACCACAGCACAAGCCCGGCGCAGGCGAAAATCAAGATTGCCGCAAATACGAGCAGAGCCGGCCAGATTCGAGTGCGCGGACGTGGAGGTGAGGATGTTGCAGGGAAGGGCGCGTCGGCTTTCATGGGGGAATCCAGATTGTAGGCCGCTGATTTGGAAATGACAATTTGACCAAAGGTGCGGAGCTACAGTGAAAAGGTGCGGAGCTACATTGATTTGGTCTGCAACGGGAACGCCCGGTATCATCTCTAAGATACCCGAATGAATTGTGCATATTGTGACGCGACAATGCCCGAAATCAGCGCCTTCTGCCCGGCTTGCGGGAGAGGCGTGGTAACGGAAGATATAGACACCAAGAACGTGCGGGACAGAATCCTGGGCGCGAGTTCTTACTTTGCGCTGCTCCCGGCCGCGGTTTTCCTGACCGTGCCTGCGTTAAAAAGGAACCATTTCATACGCTTCCATGCGTGGCAGGCAGTGCTGTTCACGGTTTCGACTGTGCTCGTGGCGCTGTTTTTCCGGCTACTTTTTATGGCGGTATCGCTACTGCCGGCGATCGGCTATCTGCTGGGTTGGCTTTCGATTGGAATTGCGGGGTTGGGGATCGTGATGCTCTGGATCGTGCTGGTGGTGAAAGCGGCGCAAGGGGATAGTTTCGAGTTACCGTTCCTGGGGCCGCTGGCCACTACCCTGACCGTGCGCATGTAAATTTGCAAGAGAGGGCTGCCGGCCCGGCGAGAACGAACTCGCACTGATTCTTCGACACTTAGCTCCGGCTACACACTCGTACCTTGACAGGACCCTGCCGGAGATGTCATTCCTATTTCCTTTTAGGTTCTGCGACTCAGATTCGGCAGCGAACCTGAAAAAGGGGAATTGTGGAAGTTAAGGTTTTTTATCACGATCGTTGTTTTGATGGCGCGTCATCGGCGGCGCTGTTCTCGCGCTTCTATGCCGAACGCATTCGAAGCGATGTGGAATTTGTTTATTGCGGTCTGCTGCACCGGGCGGGATCTTTGTTCAATGAGGCTGAATTCGACGGCGATGAGAATGCAATCGTGGACTTTAAATATTCGGCCTCGCCGAAGATTACCTGGTGGTTTGATCATCATCAGAGCGCGTTTTTGTCACCCGAAGATGCCGACCATTTCGAGCAGGACCAGAGCAGCCGCAAATTTTACGATCCGGATTTCAAATCATGCACCAGCTTCATCGCCACCATTGCCGAGCAGCGGTTCGGGTTCAATCCGGCTCCGGTTGCGGAGTTGGTGCACTGGACGGACATCATCGATGGCGCGCTTTACCCGGACGCAAAAACCGCGGTGGAGATGAAAGAGCCGGCGATGCAGCTCACGATGGTCATCGAATCAACCCAGGACCGTGAGTTCATTCCACGGCTGATTCCGCTGCTTGCGACGAAGCCGCTGGCGGAAGTTGTGAACGCACCGTTCGTGGCGCCACTGTTGCCGCCGCTGCTGGAACGGCACCAACGTTCGATCAAGGTTTTGCAGGACCGCATTGAGTCGCGCGATGGCACTTTGTTCTTCGATGTTACTGACCAGGAACTCGAGGGCTACAACAAGTTCGTGCCGTACTATCTCCATCCCGAGTCGATTTATAGCGTAGGATTGAGCAAGAGCAGCTTTCGCGTGAAGGTCTCCGTGGGATCGAATCCCTGGGCGCCGAGTCCTCCGACCGTGAACCTGGCGAAAGTTTGCGAACGCTACGGCGGTGGTGGGCATGCCCGAGTGGGCGCAATCTCCTTCGATGTGAGCCAGCATGCCGAGGCCACTAAAGCCGCGCGGGAGATCGTAGAAGAGTTGCGGGCCAATGTTCGTTCCGCAAATTGATCGAGCATTCACGGGGAATACTTTCTTTGCCGTTTACACTGAATCTGACATCCAAACCAATTCGCCTTGCGATGCACACAGGTCTAGAAACCCAAACCATTGCCACGCACACAGAGCACCGGAGGCGGCTTCAGGCGCTCCGGACCATCGCTCTGATGGAGTTTGCAAAAGGCGTGGCGGTTCTGGCGGCGGCGATCAGCCTGTATTGGGTAGATCCTGCGGACGTGGTAGGGGCCTTTCTTGATTTTCTGCACATCAGCCCGGACCACCACCTGGCGCAGCTGCTGCTCCGTTCGGCGGACAACCTGAACAATGCCAGCATGTGGTCGGTGGTGCTGGTTGCATGCGTGTACTCAGGATTGCGCTTTGCGGAGTCGTTTGGCCTGTGGCGAGAGAAAGCCTGGGCGGAGTGGATCGCGCTGGTCTCAGGTGCGATTTACATTCCCTTCGAAGCGTACAAACTGGCGCACCGGGTGAGTCTTCTTCACGTAAGCATTTTGCTGATCAATATTGCGGTGGTCGCGTATATGTTCTATTTACGGATTTACGTACCGCGCATTGAGAGGCGAATGGCCCGCGTCCATTAGAATTGAACTGCAGAATTGAACTGACGCAAGTTTCCTCACAGACCCCGGGCCTGAATTCTTGTTAACCAGAAGAAAATTGCTTTTAGGCGGAGCGGGTGCCGTGGCAGGTGCGGTAGCGCTCGGCACCGACGGATTGCTGGAATCGTACCGTCTGCAGCTGAAGAAAATAGAAATTGCTTTGCCGCGCTTGCCGCATGAGTTTGATGGATTCACGATTGTCCAGCTCAGTGATTTCCACTACGAAAAAGAATTCTCGGCAATTCCGATCCGGGATTCGATCGAGTTGATCAACAACCTGTCACCCGACCTGATCGTGTTGACGGGCGACTTCGTCACCGTCGGCATGTTTCAGTTACGTAGACACGAGCACCATTATCCGGCGAAGGGCGCATATCCGTGCGCCGAGGTTCTAAGCCGTCTCATTGCGCGGTTCGGAAAATTTGCGGTGCTCGGAAACCACGATGTTTACTCGAATCCTGTCGTCGTGACCGACGCGCTGCAGTCGCACGGGATTCCGGTATTACGGAACAGTTGTGTGCCGATCGAGCGCGGATCCTCGCGATTCTGGCTGGCAGGAATTGACGACGCGCTCGAGGGCCAGCCCGACCTGGGAGCAGCGATCAACAAAATTCCACCGGGTGAAACGATCGTGCTGCTTGCGCACGAACCGGATTTCGCAGATGAAGCGGTGCTGAGACCAGTGGACCTTCAACTCTCCGGGCATTCGCACGGCGGGCAGATTTGGATTCCGGGAATCGGCGCGCCTTGGCTTCCACCGCTGGCACGAAATTACCCGCGCGGGTTGTACAAAATCGAAAAATTGATTCTGTATACGAATATCGGGATTGGGACGATTCGCGCGCCGATTCGAATTAATTGCATCCCGGAAGTGACGTTGATCACGCTGCGATCGCTGCGGACGTGATGGTGAAGGCGGCGAGCTAAATCAAGTGATGGTGGACGAGCCGAACAAGCTGTACAGCAAGACCCCGAGCACGATGAGCGTGAACACGATGTACATTTTGTCTTCTTCGATGGCGAAAGCCACGACGGAAAATGCGACTCGCGCGATGGGAGTCGCGATCAGCAGCAGTAATCCCAGCTGAATAATTCCGCGTGCATTGCCGGTGAAGGCTTCGCCAATTACGCCGGTGACGCTCTTCAGTTGCTGCGGCTCGCTATGAAATGTGCGATAAGAGACGTGGGCTCGGGGGTGCGCGCCGAGATAGAGTATTGCGCCCGCGATCACGACCAGCGCGGCGGTCAAAACTCCGCCGCGCAGAAGGTTCGCGATTAATACCTCGACGCGTTCATCGGTAAGGTGTTTGCGCAGCATCAGAATCCTCCCCGTGCGCCCTTGATCATCATTTCCAATCCGAGTAGAACGATCACACCACTGAACACCAAACGAAGATGAGTGGTGTGAGTTTTGACCAGTATCCGTGTTCCCATAAGCGACCCGATCAGCACGCCAATCATCACCGGCATGGCAAGCGAGGGATCGATGTAGCCGCGGCTCAGGTAAATGCCCGCGCTGGCGGCGGCGGTGACTCCGATCATAAAGTTGCTGGTCGTAGTCGAGACCTTGAAGGGGATTTTCATTGCCTGGTCCATGCCGACTACTTTCAGTGCGCCTGAGCCGATACCGAGCAATCCCGACAAGATGCCGGCAGCAGACATCACGCCAAATCCTGCGGGCACGTGGTAGACGTTGTAGTGACGAATGCCACCGGCATCCGGGAAACTGCCGTTGAGCTTCAGTTTCGTGGCTAGCGGGTCGGGCGGCTTTTCGACCGCACTCCTCTGCCGCGGGCGGCGGGATACGAAAGCCGAATACAGCAACACAATGCCGAAAATGATTGCGATGGCGTTCGCGGGAAGCTTTGCGGTCAGATAAGCCCCGAGCAGCGCGCCCAAAGTAGTTGCGATCTCAAGGAACATGCCGATGCGAATGTTCGAGAAGCCTTCTTTCACATACGCAGCGGCTGCTCCTGAAGAAGTAGCGATGACTGAGACCAGTGAGGCCCCGATTGCATAACGCAAATCGACGTGAAAAAAAATCGTGAGCAGTGGAACCAGCACGACTCCGCCGCCCAATCCAGTCAGGGCCCCGAGGAATCCGGCAAGCAGCGAGCCTGCCCAGACCAGAAAAGTAAATTCGAGGACGTTCATTCGAGCTAATTAGTCTGCCATAGACCGGGAGGATTGGTGGCTGCGAGTCCCTTCGCAGTTACTTTTCTGATGCCCAGGGACGAGTGAATCTTGGTTTCATGACCCATGAGAAGCTGGTGGAAAAAGCTGTAGCCTGGCTACGCCGCTACGGATGCGGAGTTGTGCTCTCCGAGCAGTCTTGCGCCAATGGCGAAACCCCGGATGCCATCGGCTGGAAGCGCGCCTGCCATTCGGTGCTGGTGGAGTGCAAAATTTCGCGCGGCGACTTTCTGGCCGATCGCGACAAGCCATTCCGTACGAAAGCAGAAATGGGAATGGGATGCGAGCGTTTTTATTTGACGCCTGCTGGATTAATTGATGACGGCGAATTACCGAGCGGATGGGGATTATTGGAGTTGCGGGGAAGAGAAGTGCATATGATTCGGCCGTCGGCGAAAAATCTGCGCGTGGCGAAAGGCTTTCGTTATGAGATGAATCTTCTGCTGGCGAGCCTGAGACGGGTGGAAGTGCGTATTGAACCGCAATCGATCACCGATTTTCTGAAATGGAAGAACCGGATGGCAGAATACAACCGTGGATTTTTGCCCGAAGGTCTCACCGCGCAGGAGGATGAAGCGAATCCGTTTCTGCACTCGCAAGTCATTGAGTGAGATAAGACTTATAGCTGTACTGCTGCGATGTACCTTCAGGTGCTCCGGTGCGGATGTTTAGTGCTAGACTGCGGGAAGTTGTCCCACGGCAGTTGCCGGTGGTCAGGTTTTCAGGTTCTGGGGCGCCTTTTTGGCTGCGTTTCGAATTGCGGACGTGGCTAGGTGCAGGGAAACATTCTTCCGCTACTTCGCTCACGATGTTGGATTTCCAGCTTAGTTGTCGGGTGAACTGCTTGCACGGAGAGCGGAAGTCTGATGAGTGTTGCCTCGCACCAGGACGTGCGCGCTAGCTTTTTCGATCGTTTGCGGCGGGCACGATCGCGCGCTCTTCTGCTTGACTACGATGGCACGCTGGCGCCGTTTACTCCCGACCGGGAACACGCTTTTCCTTATCCCGAAATTCCAGAGCTGGTATCGAGGATTATTCGCGCGCGCACTCGCGTGGTGCTCATCAGCGGGCGTCCGGCAACGGAGCTGCTGTTTCTGAGCGGAATTCATCCCCATCCGGAAATTTGGGGAAGCCACGGGAGCGAGCGCCTCCTGCCGGATGGTTCGTACCAGGTTGATCCGCCCTCGCCGGAGCACCAGGCGGTTTTGCGAGCTGCCGCACGATCTCTGCATGCGTGCGGACTGGCCTCGCAGATGGAAATCAAGCCGGGCGGCATCGCGGTCCATTGGCGTGGACTCACACCTGAGCAGCGGGAACCGATCGAAGCAAAAGTGAAGCAGCTATTCAGCTCAGCGGTTGAAGATTCCGGTTTGCTGCTGCTGCCATTCGACGGCGGCATGGAGCTACGCGCTCCGGGCAAAAACAAAGGGGATGCAGTTTCCGCAATTCTGGCGGAAATGGGAAGCGGAGTAGCTGCTGCTTATTTGGGAGACGATCAGACTGACGAAAACGCGTTCCGCGCCATCAAAGGACGGGGGATTGCAATTCTCGTGCGTCCGCAACCCAGGCCTACTCTGGCCGATTTATGGCTGCGGCCGCCGGACGAACTGGGTCGCTTTCTACGCGAGTGGCTCGTCGCTTGCGGAGCGAAAGAATGAAGCTGCTTGAAGGGCGTCTGATCAACGTTTCGAACCGGCTGCCAGTGGAAATAAAAAGCCGTGCGGGAGTCCCACGGCTAAATTCCAGCTCGGGAGGACTGGCCTCGGCGCTAGATAGTATCTGGTGCCATCGCCACGGACTGTGGATTGGCTGGGCAGGCGCGGCCGACGCCGAGGAATCCGAGCCTCTGCTGCAAAGGGCAGCTCGTGGGCGCTCGTACAATTTCCGCGCGGTGCCACTTTCCCAGCAGGAAGTTTCGAAGTTCTATTCCGGCTTCGCCAACGAAATTATTTGGCCGCTTTTTCATGACATGCCATCGCGGTGCAACTTCGATCCGGAATATTGGGAGGTCTATCAGCGAGTCAACCGAAAATTTGCGCAAACTGTTGTGGAGAACACGAGCGAGAAGGACTTGATCTGGGCGCACGACTACCACCTGATGCTAATGGGGCGCTATTTGCGCGAAGCCGGGTGCCGGGCGCGTACCGGCTTCTTTTTGCATATTCCGTTTCCGGCGCCCGATATGTTTGAAAAATTGCCCTGGCGCAAAAGCATTTTGCGATCGCTGCTCGAATATCAGCTGCTCGGGTTTCAAACCGACCGTGACCGTTTTAACTTTCTCACCTGTGTCGAGAGGATACTGCCGGAGGCGAAGACGGAGCGGGAGAATGCCCATCATGTGGTCACGCTGGAGCATCGCCGGGCGCGAGTGGATACGTTTCCGATCAGCATTGCGTTTGAAGAATTCTCCAACCATGCCGCAAGCCGGGATGTCGAAACCGCTTCGAACGATTTGCGCCGGGAACTGAACAACAACTTCATCGTGCTGGGCGTGGACCGGATGGACTATACAAAGGGCATTCCGGAGCGCCTGAAAGCGTTTCGCATTCTGTTGCGGCGTTACCCTGAGCTGCGGCACCGGGTCACGCTTTTGCAGATTGTGGTGCCGAGCAGGGAAGACATTCGCGAATATAAAGAATTGCGGCGAGAGGTCGAACTGCTGGTCAGCCAGATCAATGGCGAATTCACCGAAGCAGGGTGGGTGCCGATCCATTACATTCACCGCAACCTGGCGCGCAAGCATTTGCTCGGCTACTATCGCGCGGCCGATATTGCGCTGATCACTTCGCTGAAAGACGGGATGAACCTGGTGGCGAAAGAATTTTGCGCGGCGCAGGTCGAGGAACAAGGCGTGGTTGTGATCAGCGAATTTGCGGGCGCGGCGGCTGAACTGCAACACGGAGCGCTGGTGGTGAATCCGAACGACCTGGCAGGAGTTGCAGAAGCGATTCATCGAGCCTGCGTGATGCCGGCGGAAGAAAAGCGGACGCGCATGCGCCTGCTGCGCGACATTGTCCGCAAATACACGGTGCATGGCTGGGCCGAATCGTTTCTGGATGCGGCGCTTTCGACGAATGGAAGCGCGGAACGTGGAAACGCTGGCCGATCGTCAATTCCCGACGATGATTTCCCTCTGGTGGCTTATCCCGCCAGCCCTGAGCACCGAATGGCATAGGCACCGAAGCTACTTCAGAGTTCCCAGTTTTCTTCTCTTCGCGATTTCCTGCCGGGAATACATGCTGCCGCGGCATCTTCCGCTTCCGCAATAACACGGAGCTGAATCTGCTGGATCACCGTCATACAAGTTGTAGTCGTAGGCGAGTTCTTCGCCGGCCGCGATGTTGCGAATGACGCGAATCACGACGCGTCCACGAATTTCGTCGGCTTCGCAATTCGGATCGCAGGAATGATTGATGAAGGCTGCGATTCCATCTCCATCGATGACATGCTCGCCGTCGGTTAATCCGAAAAGATAAGTCCGCGGCGAGTGCTCGTAGATGTCATCCGCCTGGGAGCTGGTCAGGCGCGGGCCGGTGTACTCGGCAACGACGGTGCGCTTCTTGATCGGCGCAGTTGTGTACACGCCGTCGGCGTGGATTTTTGAGCGCCGGATGACCAGGGCCATGGATCGAGATTAGCATTGGAACGAATTCATCAGGGCTGAGGATTTTGATTGCGGCGGTGATAGATTTACTCTTCGCAGCAATTCGTGTAGAGGACGGCTGAATGAAAATCGTCGACGCCAAGGTGATTGTGTGCTGCCCGGGAAGAAATTTTGTCACCCTCAAACTGATGACTGAGGATGGGATCTCCGGGGTAGGCGATGCCACGCTGAACGGCAGGGAATTGGCGGTTGCGAGTTATTTGAGCGATCACGTTGTTCCGTTGCTGATTGGACGGGACGCTCGCCGCATCGAGGACACCTGGCAATATTTGTACAAGGGTGCATATTGGCGGCGTGGGCCGGTGACCATGACCGCGATTGCGGC